>NZ_JBXASU010000004.1:0-211077 GCF_058809705.1 Cupriavidus sp. MPR-AND1C
AGCAACGCATCGACAACAAGATCATCCGCCCCAGCGCCAACTACACGGGCCCGGAAAACCTGAAGTTCGTGCCGATCAAGGATCGCAAGTAATCTAGCCGGCTGCCGGTTTGCTCCCCTGCATCGCCCGTGGGAGAAGGGGGTAGTTGGCCGCAAAGCTGGGCCACTACCCCCTGATCATGACTCTCTTTCGTCCCTAAAAAATGAACACTGCAAACCGCAAACCGCTGCCCGGCACCCAGCTGGATTTCTTCGACACGCGTGCCGCGGTCGACGCCATCCAGCCGGGCGCTTATGACAAGCTGCCGTACACGTCGCGCGTGCTGGCCGAGAACCTCGTGCGCCGCTGCGACCCGGCTACGCTGACCGATTCCCTCAAGCAGATCATCGAACGCAAGCAGGAACTGGATTTTCCCTGGTTCCCGGCGCGCGTGGTCTGCCATGACATCCTGGGCCAGACCGCGCTGGTCGACCTCGCCGGGCTGCGCGACGCCATTGCCGCCCAGGGCGGCGACCCGGTCATGGTCAACCCGGTCGTGCCGACCCAGCTGGTGGTGGACCACTCGCTGGCCGTCGAGTGCGGCGGTTTCGATCCCGATGCGTTCGCGAAGAACCGCGCCATCGAAGACCGCCGCAACGAAGACCGCTTCGACTTCATCAACTGGACCAAGAAGGCCTTCAAGAACGTCGACGTGATTCCGCCGGGCAACGGCATCCTGCACCAGATCAACCTCGAGCGCATGAGCCCGGTGGTGCAGGTGAAAGACGGCGTGGCCTTCCCCGACACGCTGGTCGGCACCGACTCCCACACCCCCATGGTGGACGCGCTGGGCGTGATCGCCATCGGCGTGGGCGGCCTGGAAGCCGAAAGCGTGATGCTGGGCCGCGCTTCCTGGATGCGCCTGCCGGACATCATCGGCGTGGAGCTGACCGGCAAGCCGCAGCCGGGCATCACCGCGACCGACACCGTGCTGGCCCTGACCGAATTCCTGCGCAAGGAAAAGGTCGTGTCGTCCTACCTCGAATTCTTCGGCGAAGGCACCACCCACCTGACGCTGGGCGACCGCGCCACCATTTCCAACATGGCGCCGGAGTTTGGCTCCACTGCCGCGATGTTCTACATCGACGAGCAGACCATCAAGTACCTCAAGCTCACCGGCCGCGACGATGCGCTGGTCAAGCTGGTGGAAACCTACGCCAAGGAAGCCGGCCTCTGGGCGGACAGCCTGAAAAACGCCGAGTACCCGCGCGTGCTCAGGTTCGACCTGTCCACCGTGGTGCGCAACATCGCCGGCCCATCCAACCCGCACAAGCGCGTGCCCACCTCCGAGCTGGCCGCGCGCGGCATCAGCGGCAAGGTCGAGAACGAGCCCGGCCTGATGCCGGACGGTGCGGTGATCATCGCCGCCGTCACCAGCTGCACCAACACCAACAACCCGCGCAACATGGTGGCCGCCGGGCTGCTGGCGCGCAACGCCAACAAGCTTGGCCTCACCCGCAAGCCGTGGGTGAAGAGCTCGCTGGCGCCGGGTTCCAAGGCGGTGACGCTCTACCTGGAAGAAGCCAACCTGCTGCCGGAACTGGAGCAGTTGGGCTTCGGGGTGGTGGCGTATGCCTGCACCTCCTGCAACGGCATGTCCGGCGCACTGGACCCGGTGATCCAGAAGGAAGTCGTGGACCGCGACCTGTACGCCACCGCCGTGCTGTCCGGCAACCGCAACTTCGACGGCCGCATCCATCCGTATGCCAAGCAGGCCTTCCTGGCCTCGCCGCCGCTGGTGGTGGCCTACGCCATTGCCGGCACCATCCGCTTCGATATCGAGAAGGATGTGCTGGGCACCGATGCCGATGGCAAGCCGGTGACGTTGAAGGACATCTGGCCGTCCGACGAAGAGATCGACGCGGTGGTTGCCGCCAGCGTGAAGCCAGCGCAGTTCCGCAAGGTCTACGAGCCAATGTTCGCCGTGACCGCCGACACCGGCGAAAAGGCCAGCCCGCTGTACGACTGGCGCGAGATGAGCACCTACATCCGCCGCCCGCCCTACTGGGAAGGCGCGTTGGCTGGCGAACGCGCGCTCACCGGCATGCGGCCCCTGGCCGTGCTGGGCGACAACATCACCACCGACCACCTGTCGCCGTCCAACGCCATCATGCTCGATAGCGCCGCCGGCGAGTACCTGGCCAAAATGGGCCTGCCGGAAGAAGACTTCAACTCCTACGCGACCCACCGCGGCGACCACCTGACCGCGCAGCGCGCCACCTTTGCCAACCCCACCCTGAAGAACGAAATGGTGGTGGTGGACGGCAAGGTCAAGCCGGGCTCGCTTGCCCGCATCGAGCCGGAGGGCAAGGTCACCCGCATGTGGGAAGCCATCGAGACCTACATGGCCCGCAAGCAGCCGCTGATCGTTGTGGCCGGCGCCGACTACGGCCAGGGTTCCTCGCGCGACTGGGCCGCCAAGGGCGTGCGCCTGGCCGGCGTGGAGGCGATCGTGGCCGAAGGCTTCGAGCGCATCCACCGCACCAACCTGGTCGGCATGGGCGTGCTGCCGCTGGAGTTCAAGCCTGGTGTCAACCGCGCCACGCTGGGCATCGACGGCACCGAGACCTACGACGTGATCGGCGACCGCACGCCGCGCTGCGATCTCACCCTGGTGATGCATCGCAAGAACGGCGAGCGCGTGGAAGTGCCGGTGACCTGCCGCCTCGATACCGCGGAAGAAGTGTCGATCTACGAAGCCGGCGGCGTGCTGCAGCGCTTCGCGCAGGACTTCCTCGAATCGTCGAAGGCCGCTGCGTAAGCGCGCACAGGCGCATCGACCAGCAACGTGTTCGGGCGGTATGGCGACGTACCGCCCGCTTTCATCAGGACGAATTTTCCATGGCCCACGTACCCCAGATCAAGATCCCCGCCACCTACATCCGTGGCGGGACCAGCAAAGGCGTGTTCTTCCGCCTGCAGGATCTGCCCGAAGCCGCGCAGGTGCCGGGCGCCGCCCGCGACGCGCTGCTGATGCGCGTCATCGGCAGCCCCGATCCCTACGGCAAGCAGATCGATGGCATGGGTGCCGCCACCTCCAGCACCAGCAAGACCGTCATCCTCTCAAAAAGCAGCAAGCCCGATCACGACGTCGACTACCTGTTCGGCCAGGTCTCCATCGACCAGCCGTTTGTCGACTGGAGCGGCAACTGCGGCAACCTCTCCGCCGCCGTCGGCCCCTTCGCCATCAGTGCCGGCCTGGTCGACCCCAGCCGCATCCCGCACAACGGCGTGGCCATCGTGCGCATCTGGCAGGCCAATATCGGCAAGACCATCATTGGGCACGTACCCATCACCAATGGCGCCGTGCAGGAAACCGGTGACTTCGAACTCGACGGCGTGACCTTCCCCGCCGCCGAAGTCCAGCTCGAGTTCATGGATCCGGCGGCCGAGGAAGACGGCGCCGGCGGTGCCATGTTCCCCACCGGCAACCTGATCGACGATCTCGAGGTTCCCGGCGTTGGCACGCTGAAGGCCACCATGATCAATGCGGGCATTCCGACCATCTTCCTGGACGCGGAGTCCATCGGCTACAAAGGCACCGAGCTGCAGGACGCCATCAACGGCGACCCCAAGGCGCTGGCGATGTTCGAGACCATTCGCGCCCACGGCGCGGTGCGCATGGGCCTGATCAAACATATCGATGAGGCCGCCACCCGGCAGCACACGCCGAAGGTCGCCTTTGTCGCCAAGCCGGCCGACTATGTGGCCTCCAGCGGCAAACAGGTTGCCGCCGGCGACGTCGACCTGCTCGTGCGCGCCTTGTCCATGGGCAAGCTGCATCACGCCATGATGGGCACGGCCGCGGTCGCCATCGGCACCGCGGCGGCCATCACCGGCACACTGGTGAACCTGGCGGCCGGCGGCGGCGAGCGCAACGCAGTGCGCTTCGGCCATCCCTCGGGCACCTTGCGGGTGGGCGCCGAAGCCAGCCAGGTCGATGGCGAATGGACCGTGACCAAGGCCATCATGAGCCGCAGCGCCCGGGTGCTGATGGAAGGATGGGTGCGCGTGCCCGGCGACGCGTTCTGAGGCACGCTGACGTGGCGGCATGGGTTTCACGCTGGATTGCGCTTGACCGGGTGAGCCGTGCCCTTGGCTGCGTAGTTGCGTAGCTGCGTAGTTCCAGCCACGGCGCCGGCCACCGGGACTTGTTCGAAGCCACCTCCATCTGCAACGAGCCAGAGTGGACCAGCATCTCCCGCCCTGTCCGCGCCGCTTGAATGGCAGTCCGGTCGCGTAGCGAGCGGACTGCCATTTTCCATTCAAGCCTTACCGCTCGCCCTGCAGGCTCGCCTGGCCTGCCGAAGCCACGCGTGGCCCGAATTGCGGCACCCCATGAGACGGCACCGGTTGGGTCGTAGGGCGCAAATATCTGGCCGTTAATTGCACTAATGATGCCGAGCCAGGAATCTCAATCGTGGGGCACAGGCAGCTTGGCGGTCTGCGGCTCGACAGGCACGAAGATGACCTCGCCCGAGGCCACCAGCCGAAGCGCGCCGCCGGCCTGCTCCGCGAACACTTCCGCCCTGGCAAACACCTGCCGCTTGCCGGCCTTGGTCACGCTGGCCCGCGCCACGAACGCCTGCCCCACGGCCGGCGCCATGCAGTTCACCGAATAGTGGGAAGCCATCACCGGCCCCCCTACCGTGGTGGCCGCGAATCCACAGGCGGTATCGACCAGGGCGCCGATCACGCCCGCATGGAGGAATCCCGCGTATTGCGTGGCTTGGTCGTGCCAGGCCATGCGCAGCTCCGCCGCCCCGCCCTGCGCGCTGATCACCTCGAAGCCCAGCCACCGGTTGAAGGCGGCGCTCTGGTTGACACGCTTGACCGTGTCCAGCGAATAGGCGCCGTTGGTGTTCGCGCTGGTGGTCGCGCTGGTGGCCGCGCTGGTGCTGCTCGTATCTGCTGTCATTGCATTAGCCTGCCTGATCAAGATCCAAGGAAAAAACTCACTGCATGGCCCGGAACGTCGCGTTGGCCCTGGCGCAAGCCACGCCGTCGGCGGTGACGAAAGCCTGGGCAAAGCACAGCGTGCCGCCGACCTTGGTGAATGACGTTTCGAACATCAGCCACTGCCCGATCCTTGCGACGTTAAGGAAGTCGATCGACAGGTTCACGGTGACCAGGCTGCGCGGCTCGGTGAATTGCATGCCGCACGACAGCCCCATGGCGTTGTCCGCCAGGGCCGTGATCAGTCCGCCATGGGCAAAGCCGCGTGCGTTGGTGTGAGCCCGGGCGAGCTTTACCGCCAGCACGATGGCCTGGTCCGTGCGTCTCGAGTACAGCGGCTCCCAGGGGTCGGTCAGCGGACTATGGCGAAAATGTGGCACGAAGCCCGCGGGAAGGTCGGCGGGAAGGTCGGCACGTTCGGCCGTGGCGCTGGTCATCGTGGTGTCTCCTGGTTGCATCGTTGAGGCTGTGATGGCTCAACCACTATTTTTAATGTAGACCAGTCTATATAATTCCAGCAGGATATCAACCCCTCCCACGACCGAGGACTTCATCACATGGCCGCTCAAGCCAAACATCGGGACAAGATCGTCCGCGCCGCTGCCGTGCTCTTTCGCCGCTATGGCTACGCCGCCAGCGGCACCAATGACATCGTTGCGTTGAGCGGCGCGCCAAAGGGCTCGCTCTATCACTACTTCCCGAAAGGCAAGGAGCAGATCGCCGAGGAAGTCATCGTGTACGCCGGTGAACTGGTGCGCGCGACGCTCGCGCAGCTATGCGCGGAACACGACTCGCCGGGGGCGATCGTGCGGGCCTATGGCGTCTTGATGGCCGGCTGGATGGCCCAGTCCGACTATCGTGATGGCTGCCCGATCTCCACCATCCTGCTGGAAATCGCCCCGGAGGCCGAGGGCGTGGCATCGGCAGGCAACGCGGCCTTTGCCGCATGGGAAGCCGTGCTGGCCGATGCCTTCGCGGCGCGCGGGATCCCACGGGTACGCGCCACCGAGCTCGCGGGGCTGGTGATCTGCGGCTGGCAAGGGGCACTGACGCTTGCCAAAGTGGCCAGGAGCGGCCAGCCAATCCGGCGCGCGGTGGATGAGCTGGCGCGACAACTCGACGCCGAGCCGCGGAACATCGCCCAGGGGCAGCCCGGCTGATGCGGCTTTCGCGATCGGCGCGTCACTCTTCAGCCCAAGACACATGATGTCCTACAACATAGGGAGCATCGAGAACCTCATTTGTGCCAGCCTGCCATCTGAAATTGGTGCCGAAGCACCGTGATTCGTGACGGCACCTACGAAAGACGACCGAGCTGCCGGACTTAGGCAAAGTTGCCATACAACATCGAGCGAGCGAGCGCCCCAACATGGGTCAGCACGGCCCTGCCGCACCTGGACAGGACGCGCGCCGGCTCACGACCATGAGTCAGGCGCCCTCGAAGATTCGACGCCTGGCATTCTCGATATGCCGGCGCATCGCGATCGAGGCTTGAGTCGGCGAGCGCTGCGCAATCGCCTCGATGATCGCCAGATGCTCGGCCTGGACCTGCTCGAAGCGCGTGGGATTGCGCGTCTGCCCCAGGTTACGGGCCAGTTCCATGCACTGGCGAATCGGGCCGAGCGCATGCTCGACCGTGGGCACGAAGAACGGATTGTGAGATGCCCGCGCAATGGCCAGATGCAACTGCAGATCCTCCTCCACGCCCGACGTCTCGCTTTCCTGCGTGCGGTCCAGCGCGGCGTAGGCGGCGCGAATGGCGTCGATGTCGGCATCGGTGCGCATCTGCGCTGAAATCTCAGCCACGCCGACTTCCACACAAAGGCGGAATGCATAGTAGTGCTCGATGTCGGCGATGCTGGAGATCTGGGGCGTGACCGGCTGCCCGCGTACCGGCATGCGCTGGATATAGCTTCCGGATCCCCGCCGCGAGACCACGATGCCTTCGGATCGCAAGCGCGACAGCGCCTCCCGCACGGTTGTCCGGGATACCGCGTAACGGCTGGCCAGATCGGCTTCCGTCGGCAGCTTCTGGTCTGCGGAAAACTCTCCCCGCAGGATCGCTCCGATGATCAGCTTGCAAACCTGCTCCGAAAGACTGGCGCTGTCGGTTGCCGTCAATACCAATTCGTCCACACCTTGCTCCTGCTGCTCCGCCGGCTGGCCGGCGTATGGGTTGTTGCGCAAGCTGTCAGACTAACATACTGGATGTGGGGTCCATCAACCGTTCGGCACGCCAATTTCCTTTTTAAATATGGTCATTACGTCATCTACGGTTGGGGGTAAACCCGATTTCCCCATCGTTGTCGTTGACAAGCCTTTGAAATCCTAAGAAAGTTGTCCTACTTTACTTGCACTTGTCGGACAAATAAATTTAACTCATGTTGTATGACATCCCATGAATGATTGCGATGCCAGTTCCGCTGGCACTCTTCATGGGATCAGAGCGCGAGCGCTCCATACGCCAGGCCAAACCAAACAAGACGGAGATTTCATATCGTGACCAAGATTGCATTAAGCGGCGCCGGTGGCCAGTTGGGCACCGTGCTGCGGACCGCCCTGCTGGCGCGAGGCTATGACCTGCGTTCGTCGGGCAACTCGCAGTCGCTCGCACCGGTCGCCGAGGGCGAAGAGGTAATGCGTGGCGACTTGTGCGACCCGGCCGTGGTCGACCGCCTGCTGGACGGTGTCGACGTGTTGATCCATATGGCTGGAACGAGTGTCGAACGCCCCCTGCCGGAGATCATCGACAACAACCTGCGGGCGCTCGTCGAGGTCTATGAGGGCGCGCGGCGCCAGAAAGTCGGCCGCATCGTGTTCGCCAGCTCCAATCACGCCATCGGCATGTATCCGGTGGACCAGCAACTCTCGACCGACTGCGAGTTTCGCCCGGATGGCTTTTACGGCTTGAGCAAGATGTGGGGCGAAGGGCTTGCCCGTCTGTACTGGGACAAGCACGGCATCGAGAGCGTCTGCGTGCGCATCGGCAGCTGCGTGGAAAGGCCGCAAGAGTTTCGGCATCTGAGTACCTGGCTGGGACACGAAGATCTCGTGCATCTCATCGAGCAGGGCATCACGGTTCCTGACCTTGGCTTCCTCGTCGTCTGGGGCGTCTCCGCCAATGCGCGCAGCTGCTGGAACAACGATGGCGCGGCGCGCCTGCGCTACCGGCCCAAGCAGAATGCCGAAGATTTCGCCGAAGAGATTCTCGCCGGCCCGAACCCGCTCGATGCCATCGGCCGCCAGTACCAGGGCGGCAGTTTCGCGAGCATCGATTTCACGCCAGAGGCGCGGCGCCATGGCGGCGCGCACAGGTAACGCGTAAGCCAGGAAGCTTGATTTCCAGCCCCTGCCCCACGCCGAGGATCAATGGCCGCTTGCTTTGGCCGGCTGACCTGCGTGGATTGGCCCTGGGGCCAACCCGGATCGGGAACGACGCAAAGCGTCACACGGCTTTGCCGCGAACCCATAAATACAAGGAGACATGATGAAACACATAAAGGGCATGCGCTGGTGGATGGTCAGCCTGGTCACGATGGGCCTGATCGTCAACTACCTGGCGCGCAATACGCTATCCGTTGCCGCACCGACAATGATGTCGGAGTTGCATATGACGACACAGCAGTACTCCTATGTGGTCGTGGCCTGGCAGGTCTGCTACGCCATGATGCAGCCGGTCGCCGGCCTGGTACTGGACGCCATCGGCACCAAGATCGGCTTTGGCATCTTCGCGCTGGCGTGGTCGCTGGCATGCGCCGCCGCCGCATTGGCCTCAGGCTGGCAAGGCCTGGCGTTCTTTCGCGGCCTGCTTGGCCTGGCCGAAGCCGCAGGCATCCCCGGTGGCGTAAAGGCGACGACGGAATGGTTCCCCGCCAAGGAACGCTCGATCGCCATCGGCTGGTTCAACATCGGCTCGTCGATCGGCGCGCTGTGCGCCCCGCCGCTGGTCGTGTGGACGATCCTGAACGGCGGCTGGCAACGGGCCTTCATCATCGTCGGCGCGCTGGGCGTGGCATGGACCGTGCTTTGGATGCTCTGCTACAAGCATCCGAAGAACCAGCAGCGCCTGTCGGACCAGGAACGCGAGTACATCCTTGCCGGCCAGGAGGCGCAGCACAAGGATGCCAACGTGGCCAAGGCAAGCTGGCTCGAGATCATGCGCAGCCGGAATTTCTGGTCGATCGCGATTCCCCGTTTCCTGTCGGAGCCGGCCTGGCAGACCTTCAACGCCTGGATTCCGCTTTACATGGCAACCGAGCGCCATATGAACATCAAGGAGATCGCGATGTTTGCATGGCTGCCCTTCCTCGCCGCCGACATCGGCTGCGTGCTGGGGGGCTATCTCAGCCCGTGGTTTCACAAGCACCTCAAAGTGTCGCTGTTTACCTCGCGCAAGCTGGTCATGCTGGTCGGCTGCCTGGCGATGATCGGTCCGGCCTGCGTGGGCCTGGTGGACAGCCCGTACAGCGCCATCGCGCTGTTGTGCGTCGGCGGCTTTGCCCACCAGACCTTGTCGGGCGCGCTCTACTCGATCACGTCCGACGCGTTCGGCAAGAACGAAGTGGCGACAGCCACCGGCCTGGCCGGCATGAGCGGCTACCTGGGCGCGACCCTGTTCACGCTGCTGTTCGGCATCGCCGTCACGCATATCGGCTACAGCCCGCTGTTCGTCCTGCTGGCAGTGTTCGACCTGATCGCCGCCGCCATCGTCTTCCTGATGGTGCGTGAACGCGCTGCGCCCGGCGCGGCGGCTGCCAACCTCGGCTCCCCCGCGCTCCACTCCTGACACCTGACGAAACACAAGCCGCGTCAAGCCTGCCGGGCCCGAACGCACACGCGTTCGTGGCCCAGGCGAAGTGCTGCCCACGATTGGCGGATGCACGCCCACCGGCACGGCGCACGGATAGCGGCTCGCGGTTGTGCAAGAACATCGGCACGGGACCAGCCGTGCTCGAAAAATCCAAGAACCTTAGAGGAGATCGTTGAAATGAGAATGAAATTGCTTGCGGCCACAATGGCTGCCCTGGCCGCTGGCGGCGCAAATGCTCAGTCGAGCGTGACGCTGTATGGCGTGGCGGATGCCGGCCTCGAATACACGAACAAATCCTCCGCGACAGCCGCTGGCGCTCCCGGCGGCAACGCTTATCGGCTGACCTCGGGCAATCAGTCCGGCTCGCGTTGGGGCATGCGCGGCGTCGAGGATATCGGCGGCGGCCTGAAGGGCATCTTCGTGCTGGAAAGCGGCGTGAACTTCGACACCGGCTCGTCGGGGCAAGGTGGCCGCCTCTTCGGGCGCGCAGCCTATGTCGGCCTGCAAAGCCCGTACGGCACGTTCACCCTGGGCCGCCACACGACCCCGTTCTTCGACTTCGGCCTGCTCTACGATCCGATGGCGATCTCGACACGCTACGGCATTACCTCCACCGCGCCGGAATTTGGCTCGCGTGCCGACAACAGCGGCAAGTACACCGGCACGTTCGGCGGCCTGACCGTGTCCGGTCTCTACAGCTTCACCAACAATGGCAACGAGGTGGCGGGAGCCTTCACCAACGGGCGCGAATACAGCTTCCTGGCCAGCTACGCGGCGGGTCCCTTCGCGATGGGCGCGGCTTATGACCAGGCGAACAACACCGGGGCTGCCAGTGCGCAGATGATTCGCCGTGCCACCGCGGCTGGCTCGTACACGCTGGGCGTTGCCAAGGCATTCCTGGGCTACCGCTGGGCAAAGGCTTACAACGGCGCCTCGCTGCCCGGCGGCCAGTTCACCAACGGCGGGTCGAACCTGTACTGGGCAGGCCTGGCCTACCAGCTGACCCCGGCATTCTCGCTGACAGGCGCCGCGTACTACCAGGACTTCCGCAATAGCGGCGCCGACCCTTGGGACTTTGTCGCGACAGCGGACTACGCCTTGTCCAAGCGCACCGACCTTTACGCTTCCCTGTCTTACGTCAAGAACAAGGGCAACTCAAACCTGAGCGTGAACGGCTTCAACAACAACAGCCCGACCGATAGTGCGTACGTTCAGGCTGGCGCGAACCAGTTTGGCGCAACGCTCGGCATTCGCCACAAGTTCTGATCCGGTGCGAGACGCCGGCATCCTGACCGATGCCGGCGTGGCGGCGGCCAAGGCCGGCGCGGCCAGCCGTTTATAATGAGCGCCCATCCGCCCCGCCACCCAGCCGCATGCCGTCAAACCCGCAAGACTCCTGCCAATCCGCCCAGCCAACCGAAGGGCAGCCGGAGTCACAGCCGAATTCACAGCCGAATTCACCACGCGGCGACGAAAGCCTGTTCGACCGCCCGGACAGCCCGTGCATCGGCATCTGCTCGACCTTGTTCGACGAGATCTGCCAGGGTTGCGGGCGCAGCGCCATGGAAGTCAGCAACTGGGTCTTCATGGACGACAAGGAAAAGCAGGCCGTGTGGGAACGCATCACGCGCGAGGGCAAAGGCAAGCGCTTCCGCCAGGGCTGAGCCAGGGCCGGCTCTTGCGCCCACGGTGGCCGGCTTAAGCGTAGCTTCAGCCGCCTGCCAGCCGCGGCTCCATATCCTCCACCTCGCGCCGCTCCAGCCGCTGGCGCGCAAGCTTGCGCCAGTTCTCGGCCAGTGCCGGCAGCGTCGCCATGACGCACAGGGCGCCCGCATCCAGCCGATCCACATAGAGCACGTGCAGCAGCCGCTGCAGGCTCCAGTCCGGATACGGCCGCTCGACCAGCACCAGGCTGTCGCCCCGCTCCAGGCCGCCCTCTTCCAGCACCCGGTAGTACCAGCCCGTGCGCAGGCTTTGCTGGACCGCGCGCGCCATGCCGGCGTGCCCGAACCGATGGTTCAGCTTCCAGCATGGCTGGCGCGCCTGCGACACCTCGACCAAGGCCCCGCCCAGGCGAAAACGATCGCCAATGCAGACATCGGCCTCGGTCAGGCCAGCGGTGCTCACGTTCTCGCCAAACGCGCCGGGCCGTGCCAGTACCTCGGCCGCCTGCGTGGACAGCGGCGAGAGTTCCTCGCGCCAGGCCGGATAGTGATCGAAGGCGTAGTGGTGAATGGCCTTTTCCGGGCCGCCATGGTGCCTGGGGTCGCCCTGCCCGTCTCCAGCCAACCCCAGCACGGTGACGCGCACCGCCCCGTCCACCGCCTGCTTGTCGATGCCGCTAGGCACCCCCTTGGACCCAAACGGGCGCACGGTGCCCAGCAACACGCAGCCAATTGGAATGGACACCCCGGTCATCGTCATCGCCTGCCGGCCGGTTGCAGCACCAGCGTGTCGAATGCCTCGTTGCCCGGCGCGCGGCGGCCCGGCGCCATGGTGATGTACTGCACCGCGGCCCACTTGTCGGTCCAGTCGCGGTAATGGGTCGATGTCACGTTGCCCGATTGCCCGGTCGAATCCATGAAGCGCGACTCGGCCAGGTCCGACAGGTCGTAGATGGCACGCAGGCTGGCCGCGTGCACGCTCTCGAACGGCGCCGCCTCGTCACGCAGGTTGTGGCGCCCCACGTTGACCGTATAGGTGTCTCCGCCACTGGGCACCTTGACGTTGAACAAACCCGCCAGGTAAGGCTGCTTGCCGAACGGCTTGTGCTCGGAGCGGGCCGCGTGCGCCTGGCCCCAGCGCCAGCGCTCAGGCTTGTCGCCGTAGCGCCGTTCCAGATCGGCAATGGCGAGACGCCAGGCTTTGGCCACGGCATCGTCGCAGCTCTCCGTTGCCGGGGTGGTGCTGTCGTCGCACCAGAACGTGCCTTGCCCCCGCGGATTACGCAATACGTTGAGCATGGGCTGCTGCACGTTACGCTGCTCCCACAGACGGTTGAACAGCGTATCTCCGACCTTGTCCTCGAACAGCACGCGCGACAGCTCGCGCAGCCATGCGGTTGCGACCAGCGGCTCGGACAGCCCGGGCTGCATATCGCCATCCCATTTGCGCAGCGATGCGATCAGCGCGCGCTCGCGCTCCGGCAGCGCCGGGTCGCTGGCAATGGGAGATGCCAGCAGCAGCGGCAAGGCATCGCGCACGGCAAGCGAGAGCGTGTCTTTCTGGATCGCGCCAAAACTGTCCAAGGTGTGCCGCTCGGTGGCGTCGATCAGCGTGCGGATGCGCTGGTAGCGATACGGCACGGTCCATTCGCTGGTCAGGAAGTACGGGTAGTCGTCCTCGACGATCTTCTGGTTGGCAGTGGCGATCACGCCCTCGGGCGGATTGAAGCTGCGCGGCAATTGCTCGAAGGGGATGAAGCCGCTCCAGTCGTAGCGCGCGTCCCAGCCGGGGGCCGGCGCCAGCCCTTTCAGGTCATTGTCGGCGCGGCGCAGCGGCACGCGGCCCGGCGCGATAAAGCCGATGTTGCCGTCGACATCGGCGTAGACGATGTTCTGCTGCGGCGAATGGAAATCGCGCAGCGCCGCCAGGAAGCTGGCCCAGTCGGTAGCGCGGTTCAGCGCCAGCCCGGCCTGCACGGTCCGGTCGTCGGCACGCAGCGCGGTCCACTGGAAGGCCACCACGTACTGTGCCCCGAGCGGGGCCGCGGCGGTCGCCACCGGCTCGGCCCCATCCGAAATCACCGGGCCATGGCGCGTCTCGCGCACGTTCAGCGTCACGTCGGGTGCGCCCTTGACGTGGATGGTCTCGGTGCGCGTGACGAACTCAGCCCAGCCGTCCGGCGTCTGGTAACGCTGCGTGCTGCCAGGCTGCAAGCGCTCGATATAGAGATCCTGCACATCCGGCGCGGTATTGGTGAAGCCCCAGGCGATGCGCTGGTTATGCCCGAGCACCACCGCCGGCATGCCGGGCAGCGTAGCGCCCGTGACATCCAGCCCGGGAGCCTGCATCTGGGCGAAGTACCACAGCGCCGGCGCCTGCAGCCCGAGGTGCGGATCATTGGCCAGCAGCGGCTTGCCCGAGCGGGTATGGGCGCCCGACACCACCCAGTTGTTCGAGCCCATGCCCTCCACATAGCCCGCCGGCGCCTGCTGCTCGACTCGCGCCATGGCCGTGGCCAGCGGCGCCAGGTGCCGGTAGAGATTGCCGTAATCCATGGTACGCAGCGGCCGCTCGCCAGGATAAGGCGCCAGCAGCTCGTTGATGCGCGACACCGGCAGCACCTGCGCCAGCCGCATGCGCAGCGTCTCCTGGGTCCAGTTGCCGCCCAGGTCCCACGCCATCATGGTCTGCCAGGCCAGCGTATCGGCCGGCTCCCAGTGCTCGGGCCGGGTACGCAAGATCAGGAACTCCGGCGGCAACGGCCCCTTGCGGCCATCGATACAGGCATTCACGCCATCGGCATAGGCCTGCAGCATGGCGCGGGTCTCGGCGGAGGATTGGGCCAGGATGGCTTCGGCATTGCGCCGCACGCCCAGGGTACGCAGGAAACGGTCGGTATCCAGCGCGCTCGGCCCCAGGATTTCCGCCAGCCGGCCGGACGCGATGCGCTTGTTCATCTGCAACTGCCACAGCCGATCCTGCGCATGGACGAAGCCGAGCGCAAAGTAGGCATCCTGTGCATTGGCCGCCTTGATATGCGGCACGGCATGGCGGTCCCGCACGATCGATACGCTTTCGCGCAAGCCGGGCAGCTTCAGCGTGCCCGCGGTCTGCGGCTGCGATGCCTGCCGATACCAGACATAAGCGCCAAACGCGCAGACCAGCAGCAGCACCGCCAGCGTCAATACCAGCCAGGTCAGCCGTTTCAACCAACGCATCGATCCCTCTCCCCGCGTGGCGTGTCGCGCCCGCGCCTTTATTTATGTTTTTGGTCCCACGCCTCTTGCCCCGTGCGCAGGTCCGCGTTCAGTCCCGCGTTCAATCCTGCTGGCCGGCCAATGGCACTCCGGCATTATCGCCGAATCATGCCTGCAGCCAACGTGAATCGAGCCAGCGAACCCACCCATGAAAAATGCCCGGACCAGCCGGGCATCGTTCCTCGCCAACCGCCGGGCTCAGGCAGCCGGCTTCTTCATCTGCAGCGACTTGTACTCGAGGAATTCCTCGAGCCCGTACTTGCCGGCCTCGCGCCCGTTGCCGGACTGCTTGTAGCCGCCAAACGGCGCCTGCATGTTGAACGGGCCACCGTTGATGTCAACCTGGCCGGTGCGGATCCGGCGCGCCACGCGGATGGCGCGCGCCTCGTCGCCCGACCACACGCCGCCGCCCAGCCCGTAGATGCTGTCGTTGGCGATGCGCACGGCATCTTCCTCGGTGTCGTAGCAGATGATCGACAGCACCGGGCCGAAGATCTCTTCCTGCGCCACCGTAGCCTTGGGATCGACGTTGCCCAGCACCGTCGGCTTGACGAAAAAGCCCTTGTCCAGCCCTTCGGGCGCCTCGGGGCCGCCTGCGACCAGCTCGGCGCCCTCGTTGATGCCGCGCTGGATATAGCCGGTCACGCGGTCCTTCTGCGCGGCCGAAATCAGCGGGCCAAGGCGGCTGGTTTCCAGCAACGGGTCGCCCACGGTATAGCCCTCGACCACCTTCCTGGCAATGGCCTTGACCTCGTCGTAGCGCGCGCGGGGCACCAGCATGCGGGTATGCGCCGAGCAGGTCTGCCCGGAGTTGAGAAAACAGGCGCCCACGGTACCCTTGACCGCGGCAGCCAGGTCCGCGTCGTCCAGGATCACCGAAGCGGACTTGCCGCCCAGCTCCAGCGCCACGCGCTTGACGCTCTGCGCGCCCAGCTCCGACACCCGCTTGCCGGCGCGCGTCGAACCCGTGAACGACACCATGTCGACTTCCGGGTGGCTGGCCAGTACCTCGCCCACCACCGGACCGTAGCCGGTGACCAGGTTGAACACCCCCGGCGGCAGCCCTGCGGCTTCGATCACCTCTGCCAGCACGAAGGCATTGAGCGGCGCCACTTCGGATGGCTTGAGCACCACGGTGCAGCCGGCGGCCAGCGCCGGCGCCACTTTCAGCGTGATCTGGTTGAGTGGGTAGTTCCACGGCGTAATGGCCGCGACCACCCCCACCGGCTCCCGAACCACCAGGGAATTGCCGACCTCTTCCTCGAACGCGAAGGTATCGAGCAGCTTGGCGGCCTGTGCCCAGTTGTAGACCGGGCCGCCCACCTGAATGGCGCGCGCCATCTTGATCGGCATGCCGACTTCGCCGGCGATCAGTTGCGCCAGTTCCTCGCTGCGCGCCTTCAGGCCCTCCGCAATCTTGCGGATATAGCCTGCGCGCACGCTGGGCGGCGTGGCCGACCAGCTGTCGAAGGCGGCTCGCGCTGCCTGGATAGCATCCTCGGCGTCGCGCGCGTGGCCTTCGGGGATGCGGCCCATGACGGCTTCGGTCGTGGAGTGGATAACGTTGATCAGGCCGGTACCGTGCGGGGCAACCCACTTACCGTTGATAAAGAGTTTGTCTCGTTGTTGCATGGCCACAGTTTTCAGTTGGGTGAATAGGCGGGTGCAAATTTTGTTACTTTTATGGTGCATCACATTGTAGTGCGCTTTGGCGACTCGTTTTTTTGCAGCGCGCCAGCAGCCACAAACAACGTGGCGATAATCGGCCGGCGCGCCGCATGACGCAAAGTGCGGTATACCACACTACGCTGCTCGGCCTATCACAATGGAGCGAGACATGACCGATCCGGTTTTTCATAAGACCGAGCAAGGCCAGGACGAAATCCGCACGCGCGCGCGCAAACTGGACCATAAGCTGCGCGCCTTGCTGCTGATCGTCAATGGCGAGCGCCGGCGCAGCGAGCTGCTGGCACAGACCGGCGGCATGGGCGTGGGGCCGGAAAGCATCGACGCCCTGCTGGCCGCCGGCCTGATCCGCGCGGAGCATGCGCCACAGCCTGCGGCAGCGGCGACCAGCCCCGCAAACCCGGGCGCCAGCGTGGATCGCCACGGCGAGGCCAAGGCCGACAGCCTGTTTCCTATGTACGGCATGCGCGGTGCCGACGTGGCGTCATGGGACGACGCCTTGCCTGCGCCAGCCTCACCGCAACCCGCGGGCGGCACTTACCAGCAGCTTTATCACTTCTACACGGATGTCATCGGCCATCACCTGGGCCTGCGCGGCTACCTGCTGCAAGTCAAGGTGGAAAAGGCCGGCAGCCCGGCGGAACTGGCGGCGCTGCGCGACCCGCTATACAGTGCCCTGCACAAGGCCAAAGGGGAAATCACCGCCGGCGCCATCATCGACCAGCTCGACAAGATGGTGCGCGACGACGGGCATGCATCGGCCTGAGTGGCCTGGGTGGCCGCAATGGATCCCTGCAGGGTGCACCACAAAAGCAAGAAGGGCCGCACATGGCGGCCCTTCTTGTTCGCTCGGCTGGCGCTGCGGCTTAGCCGTCGATACCCTGCGACTCCAGGTACTCGTCATACGTAAACACGCGGTCGTGCGAGACGAGCCTCATATCAGCCCGGAAGCGGGTAGTCCTTGAATGCCTGGCGCAGCCCGAGCTTGTAGAGCTTGCCGGTCGCAGTGAGCGGCAGGGATTCGACGAACACCACGTCGTCCGGCGTCCACCATTTGGCGATCTTTCCATCCAGGTAGGCCAGTACCGTTGCCTTGTCTACCTCGGCGCCGGGCTTCTTCACGCAGATCAGCAGCGGGCGCTCCTGCCACTTCGGATGCGGCAGCGCAATCACGGCCGCCATCGCGATGCCGGGGCAGCCTACCGCCGCGTTCTCCAGGTCGATCGACGAAATCCATTCGCCGCCGGACTTGATGACGTCCTTCGACCGGTCGACCAGCATGACGTATCCGTCCGCGTCGATCGTGGCGATGTCGCCGGTATCAAAGAAGCCTTCGCTGTCCAGCAGGCCGCCGTCGCCCTTGAAGTAGCGAGCGACGATCCACGGGCCACTGACCATCAGCCGGCCGCTGGCCTTGCCGTCATGCGGCAGCCGCTGGCCCTCCTCGCCGACGATCTTGAGCTGCACGCCGTATACCGCACGGCCTTGTTTCATCTGGATGTCGTAGCGCTGCTCCGCGGACAACCCGGCGTGCTTGGGCAGCAGCCGGCAGACCACGCCAAGCGGGCTCATTTCGGTCATGCCCCAGGCATGCAGCAGGAACGTGCCGAAGTCCCGGTCGAAGCGCTCGATCATCATGCGCGGCGCGGCCGAGCCGCCTACCACCGCGTCTTTCAGACACAGCTCTTCGCGTGGCTTCAGGCCGTTGGCATCGACATACTGGAACAGCATCTGCCAGATCGTCGGGACACCGGCCGCCAGCGTGACCCGCTCGTCACGCAACAGCGCGTAGATGCTCTCGCCGTCCAGGTGCGGGCCCGGCAACACCAGCTTGGCGCCCGTCATTGCCGCCGCATACGGCAGCCCCCATGCATTGACGTGAAACAGAGGCACCACCAGCAGGATGGTGGCGTCGGCCGATGAACCAAGGGAGTCGGAAAGGCTGATGACCTGGTTATGCAGCACCGTCGAGCGGTGCGAGTACAGCACGCCCTTGGGGTTTCCAGTCGTTCCCGAGGTGTAACACAGCGTCGATGCCAAGCGCTCGTCAAACTGCGGCCAGGTGAAGGAAGGATCGGCGGGCGTATCGGCAAACAGGGTTTCGTAGCCAGCGAAATCGCGAATGGCGGGTGCCACCGCCTCTACCGATTCCTGGTCGCCCAGCGCGTAGAAGCGCTTGACGGTCGGCAAGCGCGATTGCAGCTTTTCGACCGAGGGCGCAAAAGCCAGGTCGAAGAACAGCATTTCGTCTTCCGCGTGGTTGACGATGTATTCGAGGTGCGCCGGCGACAGGCGCGGGTTGATCGTGTGCAGCACGGCGCCGATGCCCATGACCGCGAAATACAGTTCGAGATGGCGATAGGTATTGGTCGCCAGCGTCGCGACCATGCTGCCCTGCCTGACCCCTTTTTTCTGCAAGGCAAGCGCCAGGCGGCGCGAACGTTGACCGAGCTCGCGCCAATTGCAGCGATGGATGGGCCCTTCGGCCGTCCTGGTGACGATCTCGACGTTTGGGTGGAAGCGTTCCGCGTGCTCGAGTAACGATGAAATCAGCAGCGGCTTGTCTTGCATCTGGCCTAGCATGTTGTCTCCTGTCTTATCGGAGGTCGAATTGCCTCGATGAATCGAATGAAGGTCTATCTGGTCGCGATCGCGACTTGCGCCAACACCTGTTTCGTATGCTCGCCGACGGCCGGGATCGGCCGCGCGTGCAGTCCTTACAGGTTGCGGCTGATCAGTTCCTTCATGATCTCGTTGGCGCCGCCGTAGATGCGCTGCACGCGGGCATCGGCCCAGGCGCGCGTAATCGGGTATTCCCACATGTAGCCGTAGCCGCCGTGCAGCTGCACGCAGCGATCGAGCGCACGGAACTGCATCTCGGTGGTCCAGTACTTCGCCATTGACGCAGTGGCGGCATCGAGCTTGCCCTCCAGCACCAGTTGCAGGCACCGGTCCACGAATACGCGGCCCATCTCCAGCTCGGTACGGATGTCCGCGAGCGCGTGGGCCACCGTCTGGAATTCGCTGATCGGGCGCTTGAACGCCTTGCGGTCGCGCGTGTAGGCGAGTGTCCATTCGAGCCCGGCCTCGACCGCCGCAACCGCGGTGATTGCGATCTGCAGGCGCTCCCACGACAGCTCCCGCATCAGGTAGCCGAAGCCCTGGCCTTCATCGCCGAGCAGGTTGGCGACCGGCACGCGCACGTTGTCAAAGAACAGCTCGGCCGTGTCCTGTGCCTTCATGCCGGCCTTCTTCAGGCGCTTGCCCTTGGAAAATCCCGGCATCGAGGTGTCGACCACGAACAGGCTGATGCCTTTCGCCCCGGCCTGCGGATCGGTCTTGGCCACGACGATCACGAGGTCGGCATGCCAGCCGTTGGTAATGAAGGTCTTGGAGCCGTTCAGCAGGTAATGGTCGCCGTGGCGCACGGCCGTCGCCTTGATGCCTTGCAGGTCGGATCCGGTACCCGGTTCGGTCATCGCGATCGCGCCGATCATTTCGCCGGCGGCCATCTTTGGCAGGTACGCGGATTTCAAGTATTCACTGCCGTAGTGCTCGATGTACGGGGCAACGATTTCCGAGTGCAGGCCGAAGCCCAGGCCGGTACAGCCGGCGCGCGCCTGCTCTTCCATCAGCACCACGCTGTACAGCTTGTCGCCGCCAGCGCCACCGTGCTGCTCGGGCATGCTGGCACACAGGAAGCCGGCCGCGCCGGCCTTCAGCCAGACGTCGCGGTCGACATAACCCTGCTCCTCCCAGCGCTCGTGGTGCGGGGCCACCTCCGTTTCCATGAAGCGGCGCGCGGCGGTGCGCAGCATCTCATGCTCTTCTGTAAATAGGGTGCGGGCTATCATGCGGTCACTCCAGTCTTGTCAACAGAAAAAGGGGGTGCGTCGTGACGCCTGTCATGACGCCTCCTTTGTCCGGCATGGGCAGCGCCTCAGTGCGATTTGCGCGCATTCGGCCTGCCTCCTGCGAGTTGCGAGGGATGGCTCAGGACCTGGCGCGCGTGCGGCGCCTCAGAACGGCGCGTCGCCGATGATGGTTGCGCGCAGCATCCGGCGGCGCGCGGGGAAGTAGTCCTGGATCGCGTAGTGCTGGGTGGAGCGGTTGTCCCAGAAGGCGATCGTGTTGTGGCGCCAGCGCAGGCGAACCTGGTATTCCGGCGCGTTCGCCTGGCGAAACAGGTATTGCAGGAGGTCCATCTCCTCGAGCCGGAAATCGAACCCGAATCGATATTGTCCTTCATGCTTTTCCAGGTAGTCCGCCAGATGCGTCGTGAAGGCCTCGTTCACATACAGGATCTTCTCGCCGGTCTCGGGGTGAATGCGAACGACGGGATGCGTTGCCGCGGGAAACTCCTGGCGACGGGCTTCACGCTGCTGGGCATTCATGCGCGAACCGAAGGCCGGCAGGATATCGTGGACAGCATGGAGGCCGGCAATCCGGTCACGCACCGCCGCAGGCAGGCCCGCGTGTACCGCAACCATATTCACCCAGAGCGTATCGCCTCCGACCGCCGGACATTCGAGGCAGCGCAGGATCGACCCCATCGAAGGCAGCTTGCGCCAGCTCACGTCGGTGTGGAAGATGTTCTCGCGTGCCGCCTGGGCGCTATCGCCACCCAACACCACGAGTTCCCGGTGGTCGGGATGATGGGGAAACACGGGATGCACCTCCAGCTCACCGAATCGGCTCGCCAGCGCGACCTGCTGCGCGGCACTGATGTCCTGGTCTCGAAAAAAGAGCACCTTGTGCTTCAGGAGTGCCGCGCGCAATGCAAGATACTGGTCGTCATCGAGCGGCATCCGCAGATCGATGTTGCCGATCTCCGCGCCGAGGCACGGCGCGATGGGGTCCACCGTGAAGGAGGTCTTCCGCACACCCGACCGGATGATGGCTGGACTCGTCAGATCAGCCGCCCACGTTTGTTGTTCGCTCATTCCATTCTCCTTTTGAGGCAGGCGGTACGGCGCTACCCGGACCGGCTCATTGAAATGACTGCTCTCGTTTGATGAAATCGGTTGAAGGTCAGTGTCGTTGTTTGCTTTGCCTGTCAGTGACTCGAGGCAGGTGCCTGGCCGGCATAGGCGCAACCAACCGTCGCACGCCGGCGGACCGACAATGCGGCCCTGGCTGGATCGATGGCCACAGCGCCCGCCAGAGCGCCGGCAACCATCAACAGCCCGCAGATGGCGAAGCCGGCCTCGTAGCCCTGGCTCCCCGTCATGCCTTGCACCAGGAAGCCGGTGACCAGCGGCGCCAATACACCGGCAAACGATGCGATGGAATTGTCGATGGCCAGGATGCCGCCGCGCTGGGAGACCGGCACCACTTCGGCCAGGATGGCGGGCCCCACCGCATACATGATTTGCGTCAGGCCGAGCGTGAGGCCGATCAGCGCTGCCCGCCACAACGGCGGCAATCCTCCCAGCCACACCAGCATGCATGCCACGCCACCGATGGCGACGACCGTTGCGGCCACGCGGCCACGCGCAGTCCTCGACGACACGCCACGCGCCAGGAGCTGGCGCACCAGCCACGATCCCGCGACACTGATCGGCAAGCTCGTCGCGATGAGCCCTGCATACAGCCGCCCGGATTCGACGGCGCCATACCCCAGGCCTTTCTGCAGATAGGCCGGCAGCCAGGTCAGCGTCAATGCCAGCCCCCAGTAGGAGACGAACTTCATGGCGATGCACGCCGCGACCGTTGGTTCCACCAGCAGCGTGCGGTAAGGCACGTGCATGGTCTCCCTTTGCTCGCTATTCTCAGCTTCGGCGCCCCTGCCCTCCTTGCCAAAGGCGACCCAGAGCAGCGTCCACGCGAAGCCAATCACGGCCAGCGCGTAGAAGTTGGCGCGCCATCCCCAGTGTGCCGAGACCAGCGGCATGGCCATGCCCGCCAGCAGTAATCCGATGGCCCCCCCTTGTGCCAGGCAGGCCACCGGCAACTCTCGCTTTTCATTGGGGAACCACTTGTAGCAAGCATGTACCGCGACCGGCCACGCCGGACCTTCGGCAGCGCCCAACAGCACACGTGCCACCACCAGCACGGCCAGGCTGGACGACATGGCCATCGGTACCTGCAACGCCGACCAGGCAAGTGCCATGACAAGAAGGATGCCTGTCGTGGGCAGGCGGTTCGCCATGAAGCCGCCAGTGATGCCGCCAATAGCGAAGAGCCAGAAGAAGCTGCTGCCGATCAGCCCGAACTGCGCGGGCGACAGGTTCAGCTCCGTCATCATCGGCACGGCTAGCAGGCCGACCGCAATCTTGTCTGCGAAATTGATGACCATGTAGACGACGAGCAGCAAGGCTGTGCGCCAGGCCATGACCGGTTGATAGGAGGGCGTCATGCAATCTCCAGCAGGGTGCGAGTACCCGGGCGGGCCACGTCGCAAGCGGCCGCCAGGGAAAACGGAAGGTGGGCTGAGTGGAATGCGGCGCAGGCCGCGCCGGACTGCGTGCGGCGCCGTGTCAGGGCGATGTCACGGTCTTGATCTCGAGGAATTCGGCCAGTCCTTCTGGCCCGCATTCCCTCCCGTTGCCGGAGGTCTTGCATCCGCCGAATGGCGCGGCGATGTCCAGCATGGCACCGTTGAGGAGGACGGTGCCCGCGCGAAGACGCGCCGCCACGCGGTGCGTGCGGTCGGCGTCCGCGCCCGCAACGTAGGCCGCCAAGCCGTAATCGGTGTCGTTGGCAATGGCGATTGCCTCTTCCTCGCTGTCGTATGGGATCATCACGAGTACTGGCCCGAAGATCTCCTCGCGCGCTATCGCCATGTCATTGTGGACGTCGGCGAAAATGGTCGGCCTGGCATAGAAGCCAAGCTCTAGCCCCTCCGGCCGCCCGGGCCCGCCTGCGGCCAACCGTGCGCCTTCCGCCTGGCCAACGCGGATCATGCGCTGCACCTTCTCATACTGGGCGCGGTTCGAGACTGGACCCATGTCGGTCTGCGCAGCGGCGGGGTCGCCCACGCGGATGCCGTTTGCCGCAGCAGCAGCCATGGTCACCGCCTCCTCATAACGCTGGCGCGGCACCAGGATGCGCGTGGGCGCGATGCATGTCTGGCCCGCGTTCAACATGCCTTGCGCCACACTGGTCGCGACTGCCGCCTGCAGATCGGCGTCATCGAGGATGATTAAGGCGGACTTGCCGCCCAATTCCTGTGCGACGCGTTTGACGGTGGCGGCTGCGTTGCGGGCCACTTCCACACCGGCGCGTGTCGATCCGGTAATGGAAATCATGTCCACGTCGCGATGCGACGACAGCGCGGCCCCGACCACCATGCCATCGCCGAACACCATGTTGAACACACCCGCCGGCACGCCGGCCGCATGCAGAATTTCGGTGAACAGCACCGCATCCAGCGGAGCGATCTCTGACGGCTTAAGCACCATCGTGCAGCCTGCGGCGAGCGCCGGCGCCACCTTTGCAGCGATCTGGTTCAGTGGCCAGTTCCATGGGGTGATCAGCGCCGCCACGCCGATCGCCTCGCGGCGGATCCGGCTGCGGCCGCGCTCGCCCTCGAACTCGAAGCCACGCAACGCCTCCGTGGTTCCCTGGATCTGGCCAAGACCGATAGGCACCTGAAGCATGTTGCAAAGGGTTGCTGGGGCCCCCATCTCCTGCCGCACCGCATCGGCCAGCTCGCCGAAGCGCGCCTGGTAGCACGCCATCACGCGCTCCAGCAGCGCGATACGGGCCTCGCGCGTGGTCTCCGACCACGCGGGCAGCGCCGCCTTCGCGGCCTGCACCGCGAGCCCCGCGTCCGCGGCGCTCCCCATGGCAACCTTACCGATCGCCGCCTCGGTCGCAGGGTCGATGATGTCGACGTACGTTGCGCCCGCGGACGGCGCCACCCATTCGCCATTGATGTAGAACCTGTCCAGCACCTTCATGTTGTCTCCATATTTATTCGTCTCGCCGCTTGACGGTTGTCGAGGCGTCCCGTTCGTCGCCGGAACTTGATGCGCTCACTGTAGAATTCCCGTCTTGATTCGTCCAATGCATAATCTACATCCACTCAATGCGCTAGACACATCGGACCCCGTATGGATCTTCGTCGCCTTAGCCACGTCGTAGCCCTCGCTGAGGAGTTGCATTTCGCGCGCGCTGCCGCGCGCGTCCACCTCAGCCAACCGGCGTTCAGTCGCAGCATTCAGGCCATCGAAGCGGAACTCGGTCTGCGCTTGTTCGAGCGCGGCGACGCCGACGTCCGCCCGACGCCAGCGGGGCAATTTGTGATCGAAGGTGCGCGCAAGCTCCTGTTCGACGCCCGTTGCCTGCAGCGAGACATCGGCCTTTATCGGGACGTGGAGTTGGGCGACACGGCCTTCGGCGTCGGACCGTTCCCGGCAGTCACACTGATGCCGGGCGTCTTGTCTGAATTGCGAAAACGCCACCCCAAAGTCCGCTTGCGGGTGGAGGAAAGCAACTGGGAGCAGTTGCTGGAACGGCTGCGCGCGGAAAGTATCGAGTTCTTTGTCTCTGACACCAATGTGCTTCCCGATGAAGCCGCGCTAACTATCAGGCTCCTGCCTGCGCAGCAAATCGAGCTCTACGCTCGCGCGGGTCATCCGTTGGCTGGCAGCCGATGCACTTTTGCTGAGATCTGGCAATTCGGGCTGGCATCGGCTACGCCCCCGGCCACGATGAGGGCTGAGCTCGCGGCAGCCTTGCAACTATCTTCAAGCGCCACGGTGCCAGCGCTGGAATGCGACAACTTCGGCATCCTGCGCACCGTGGCGCTCAGCACGGATTCCGTTCTGGCAAGTCCTCACGCACTTGTCGCGGCCGACGTCGAAGCCAACGCCTTGGTCAGGCTTGAGGTGACGGATGCGCCGACGCTGATCGTGCGCCCGGGGATCGTTTCGCTGACGGGACGAACACCTTCGCCCATGGCCAGATGCGCCATGGAATGCATAGAACGGGTAGCGAGCGGCTCGTCGGAATCCGCCGCCGGGCAGGCATGACGCGACGGCGACACCGCGCCTGACGCTGCACGCCCTGCATGACATCAGGAATGGGACAACTCGCGTTCGCCCTCCGCAGCGAGATGCGCAAAAGAAACAAAAAGGGCCGCCCGAAGGCAGCCCCATTTGCTTGCAGAGAAATGACTGCTTAGCCGTCGATGCCTTGCGATTCCAGGTACTCGTCGTACGTACCCAGGTAGTCGGTCAGCGTGCCATCGTTGCGCACTTCGATCACGCGCGTGGCCAGGCCGCTGACGAACACGCGGTCGTGCGAGACGAAGACCAGCGTGCCGGTGAACTTGTCCAGCGCGATCTGCAGCGATTCGATGGATTCCATGTCCATGTGGTTGGTCGGCTCGTCGAGCGCCAGCACATTGTGGCGGCCCAGCATCAGCTTGCCCCAGATCATGCGGCCCTTCTCGCCGCCGGACAGCACCTTGACCGACTTCTTGATGTCGTCGGCCGAGAACAGCAGGCGGCCCATGGTGCCGCGCAGCGACTGGTCGTCGTCGCCGGCCTGGGTCCACTGGCTCATCCAGTCGATCAGGTCGCGGTCGACCGGGAATTCCTCGAAGGTGTCCTGCGGCATGTAGCCGACATTGGCGTTCTCGGCCCACTTGATGGTGCCGCGATCGACTTCCACGCCGCCCTTGACGGTGCTGCCCAGCAGGCTGCGCAGCAAGGTGGTCTTGCCGGCGCCGTTTTCGCCAATGATGGCCACGCGCTCGCCGGCCTGGATCGCGATCGACAGGTTGTTGATGACCTTGCGATCGTAGGTCTTGGTCACGCCCTCGGCTTCCACGGCCAGGTTGTGCAGCTTCTTGTCGAACTCGAAGCGGATGAACGGGTTCTGGCGCGACGACGGCTTGATGTCCTCGACCTTGATCTTGTCGATCTGCTTCAGGCGCGAGGTCGCCTGGCGGGCCTTGGACTTGTTGGCCGAGAAGCGGCGCACGAAGTCCTGCAGCTCGCCGATGCGCTCCTTGGCGCGCGTATTGGCCGCCAGCTGGCGCTCGCGAGCCTGCATGGAGGCTTCCATGTAGTCGTCGTAGTTGCCCGGGTAGACCTTGAGCGTGCCGTAGTCCATGTCGGCCATGTGCGTGCACACGGAGTTCAGGAAGTGGCGATCGTGGGAGATGATGATCATGGTGGAATTGCGCTCGTTGAGCACTTCTTCCAGCCAGCGGATCGTATTGATGTCGAGGTTATTGGTCGGCTCGTCGAGCAGCAGCACGTCCGGGTTCGAGAACAGGGCCTGTGCCAGCAGCACGCGCAGCTTCCAGCCCGGCGCCACGTTGCTCATGGTGCCCTGGTGCTGGTCGGTGGGGATGCCCACGCCCAGCAGCAACTCGCCGGCGCGCGCTTCGGCCGTGTAGCCGTCGTACTCGGCATACTTGGCCTCCAGCTCGGCGGCCTTCATGTAGTCTTCGTCGGTGGCTTCCGGGTTGGCGTAGATCGCGTCGCGCTCGGCGGCGGCGGCCCACATCTCGGTGTGGCCCATCATGACCACGTCCAGCACGCGCATGTCTTCATAGGCGAACTGGTCCTGGCGCAGCTTGCCCAGGCGCACGCCCGGCTCCAGCATGACGGTGCCGGCGGACTGTTCGAGGTCTCCGCCGAGGATCTTCATGAAGGTGGACTTGCCGCAACCGTTCGCGCCGATCAAGCCG
Organism: Cupriavidus sp. MPR-AND1C; assembly: GCF_058809705.1. NCBI lineage: Bacteria > Pseudomonadati > Pseudomonadota > Betaproteobacteria > Burkholderiales > Burkholderiaceae > Cupriavidus > Cupriavidus sp. MPR-AND1C. The sequence goes on from NZ_JBXASU010000004.1 coordinate 27,062, forward strand.
TAGCGGTTGCCCTCGCCGAACTTGACCGAGATATTCTCGAACAACGGCTTGGGGCCGAACTGCATGGTGATGTTTGCGGTAGAAAGCACGTCTGGGACCTTGTATGGATGATGAGGCGCGGGACTTGCCGCGCTTGCCTCGGGCTGCCGCCCTGCTGATGGCTGTGCAAATTGCGGATTGCGTAGTGCTGATCGCTTGATTTGCTTCGCTGCGTGGACGGCGCAAAGCCAGGCATGGCAACCTGGTGGCGCGTTGGCGCGAGGCCCGGGCAGGGAATTCGGGAAACAACCCGCGATTTTACCACTGGCGGGCAAAGGAACGAAGCGATAAGCCTCAGATGTGGGCGCAAGGCGCCGCTTTCAACACCGGGTAACCCGACAGCGACAGCGAAAATCCATCCGCACGTGCGCTCAACTGCGCCTGCCCTCCTACCGGCAGGGTCAGCTTGCGCGGGCAGTGGCCGAACGGCAGGCCGGTGAGGACCGGCACCGGCAGGCGCTCCTGCATGTATGCCACCACGGCGGGCAGGTCATAGCCGTTGTCGTAATCCGTCACGCGGTAATTGGAAAAGTCGCCCAGCAGGACCGCGCGCTGCGCGCCAAGCACGCCAGCCTGGTCCAGCTGCAGCAGCATGCGCTCGACCCGGTAAGGCGGCTCGTTGACGTCTTCCAGGAACAGGATGCCGCCCTGCACCGCCGGCATGAACGGCGTGCCCAGCAAGCTGCACAGCATCGCCATGTTGCCGCCCCACAGCGTGCCCGACAAGGCGCCCGTGAAAGGCTGGCCGCCAGCCTGCGGCGCATCCACGTCGATGGAGTACGCCGGATCGCGCAGCACGCCGTTGAAGTGCTGCCACATGAACGGGTCGACCACGTCCGCGCCAAAATCCGCCAGCAGCATCGGGCCGGCAAAGGTGACGCCACCGGTGGCCGCCAGGTACGCGAGCTGGAAGGCCGTGAAATCGCTGTGGCCGACGATGGGCGTCTGGCTGGCGCGCGCCTGCTCGGCGATGCGGGCAAAGTCCACCTGCTCCAGCAGCCGCGCAATTCCGTAACCGCCGCGCACAGCCAGCGTCAGCTCGTGCGGCGCGCCGGTGCCGATGGCATGCAGGTCGGCCAGCCGTTCGGCATCGCTGCCGCCAAAGCGCAGGTAGCGGCGCGCCAGCACATCCGGGTTGCCGACATGAAAGCCCTGCCCCTTGAGCCAGGCGCAGCCGCGCGCGGCGATGGCGACGTCGTGCGGATAGCCGGAAGACGCGATCAGGCGGACTTCGGTGGCTGGCGTGGGCGTAGGCGTGGGCTGGCTCATGCGTCGGGGTTCTGGCTTGGATCGGTGTCGGTGGCGGCAGCGGCGCAGTGCGCGCAGGCAGGCGCGTCGCTTGCCCGCGCAACCTGCGCGGCTTCTTGTACGGCTTCTTGTACAGCCTCTTGCGCGGCTTCTTGCGCCGCTTTCTGCGCGGCCTTCTGCGCCCGGCGCCTGCCGCCGAAGAAATCCTTCAGCATGCGCGAGCACGCGTCGGCCATCACGCCGCCGGCAATGGTGGTCTGGTGATTGAGCTGCGCCTGCTCGAACAGGTTCAGCACACTGCCCGCGGCGCCGGTCTTGGGATCGGTGGCGCCAAACACCACGTGACGAATCCGCGCATGCAGGATCGCGCCGCTGCACATCACGCAGGGTTCCAGCGTCACGTACAGCTCGCACTCCGGCATGCGGTAGTTGCCGATCACGCGGGCAGCGGCGCGCAGCGCCTGCATTTCAGCGTGCGCGGAAGGATCGACCGAGCGGATCGGCAGGTTGTGGCCGCGCGCGATGATGGTGTCGTTCCACACCACGACCGCGCCCACCGGGACTTCGCCGGCGGCTTCGGCCAGGCGCGCCTCGTCGAGCGCGGCCTGCATATAGCGGCGGTCGCGCTCCAGGGCGGGGTCCATGGACAGATCCGGGCTTGCCAGGCTGGCCTCGGGCGGCAGGGTCGGCTCGGTCATCGCGGCTGCATCATGCGGCGAGTCAGTCCTGCGCCGGCAGGCTGAAGGCAGCGCTGACCTCGGCCCAGCAGTTCGGGGTCTCGAACAGCACCAGGCGGGTGAGCTGCAACTGGTGCCCGAAGCAATCCTTGAACACCGGGGCAAGCATGTCGAAGGCGATCTGGGCCAGGTTCTCCACGGTCGGGATGGCATCGAGCACCACCGTCTTGTGCCCGTCCATGGTCTGCAGGAAGTTCAGCAGCGCGGTATCGCCGCGATGGATCAGGAAGGCGTGGTCCCACTTGGACACCAGGTGCTCCGTGGCCAGCGCCTTGATATCGCTGAAGTCCAGGATCATGCCCTCATCCGAGGCGCCGGCGCGATGCAGCACCTCGCCTGACAGCGTCAGGTCCAGGCGATAGCGGTGGCCATGGATGTTGCGGCACTGGCCACCATGGTTGGGAATGCGGTGGCCGGAGTCGAACTCCAGCCGGCGGGTAATGGAAACTTGCTTGTTCATGTGGGCCAATGGGTGCCGAGGTGTGCCGGCGCGTACCGGCGCTATTTGCGCGATTTCCGCGATTTGCTTACCGGATGCCGAGCAGCTTGTGGGTCTGCAGCGAAAGGCGCCAGAGCGGACGGCGCTGGCAGAATTCCACCGCCAGCGCGGTATTTTGCCGTGCCAGCGGGCCATCCATGGCCTGCACCAGGAAATAGCGGAAATCAAGGTGCTCGTATGCGGCGAAATCCTGGCCATCCTGCGGGATCACCACCTTGAGTTCGTCGCCGCGCCTGACCACCAGTTCGGAACCCATCTTGGGGCTCACGCAAACCCAGTCGATGCCCTCGGGCACCGGCAATGTGCCATTGGTCTCGATGGCGATCTCGAAGCCGCGTGCATGCAGCGCGTCGATCAGCGGCGCATCCAGCTGCAGCAGCGGCTCGCCGCCCGTGCAGACCACCAGCGCATGCCCGGCGGCGTTGCCATCCACGGCCTGCGGCCACTGGGCCGCGATCTTGTCGGCGAGCGCCTCGGCGGTGCGGTACTTGCCGCCCTCGGTGCCATCGGTGCCAACGAAGTCCGTGTCGCAGAACTGGCAGACCGCGCTGGCACGGTCTTCCTCGCGCCCGCTCCAGAGATTGCATCCGGAGAAGCGGCAGAACACGGCTGCGCGGCCCGCGTTGGCGCCTTCGCCCTGCAGTGTGTAGAAGATTTCCTTGACGGCGTAAGTCATGCTGGCTGGTAAAGCTCTGGTAGCTTTTATAGGTGGTGCTGTGGGTGGTGCAGTGAGGCAGCCGGTGCACGGCGCGCGGCGAATGCCGGGCTGGCAACTGGCGACGAGTGGCGGCTGAGTGGCGACTATTGGCCAGGAAACTGCGGCGAACTCGCTATTTTCGCACAGGAGCGCAATCCGCTCCAGCCGCCTCCTTGATTTCCCCTATTGCCAAGGCCACGCCGAGGCGCTGGCCTTGGCCCGCGCCGGCCTAAAGTTGCGCCCAAGCCGCCTCGCGCAGCCTGCCGCCCACAAAATCCAGGAAGCTGGCGATGCGCGCCGAGAGCTGGGTATTGAGGTAGTAGACGGCGTTGATCGACTGACGCTCGTCAATGGTGTGCGCCATCAGCACCTGCACCAGGTCGCCGCGGCGCCGGTCCGCGTCGGTCATGAAATCCGACAGGCAGACCAGGCCCTCGCCCGCCAGTGCCAGCTGGCGCAGGGTTTCGCCGCTCGATGCCGACAAATGCGGCGTGATCTGCACCTCCTCGCCCACGGCGCCGCGCAAGGGCCAGCGATTGAGCGATTCGGGCTGGTTAAAGCCGATCAGGCTGTGGCCGGCAAGATCCGCCACGCTTTCCGGGCGGCCCCGCGCCTTGAGATAGGCCGGGCTGGCCAGCACGCGCACACGGCTGCTGGCCAGCGCACGCGCATGCAGGGTGGAGTCCCGCCGCGTGCCGATACGGATCGCCACGTCGGTACGATGTTCGAGCAGGTCGATGATCTGGTCGTTGGTATTGAGCTCCAGCTCGATTTCCGGATACGCCCGGCGGAATTCCCCGATCAGCGGCACGATCACGTGCAGCATGAACGGGGATGCCGCGTTGACCCGCAGCCGTCCCGCCGGCCGCTGGCGGCGCACGGCCATCTGCTCCTCCGCCAGTTCCACCGAAGCCAGGATCGCGCGCGCGTGGGCCAGCAGTGCCTCGCCCTCCTCGCTCAGCGCCAGCCGGCGCGTGGTCCGGTGCAGCAGGGTGGTGCCCACCTTGTCTTCCAGGCGGCTCAGCGCACGGCTGATGCCGGAGACGGTCTGCCCCAGTTGCTCGGCCGCAGCCGTGATGGAGCCGCTGTCCACGACGGTGGCAAAAGCCTGCAGTTCTTCAAGAGTGATCTTCATTGTTGAATATTAAGCAAACATTCAACGAAAATCTCGCCCGGCCCTGCAATAAAGGCCGTAGCCGGCGACTTGCGGCCTGCCGGCGCGAACCACCCGTCCCGCGAGCCGCTCTTGAATATTTATCAAGTATCTTATCCAGATACCCCACTTAATCAGCAAGAAAGACAGCGGCAAACTGCGTCCATCCCAATTCCGGACGCTCCTGGAGCCCACCATGCCCATTGCCCTGTTCGCGCTGACCATCAGTGCGTTTGCCATCGGGACCACCGAATTCGTCATCGTCGGCCTGATCCCCACCATCGCCGCCGATCTGCACATTACCCTGCCGTCGGCCGGCCTGCTGGTCAGCCTCTATGCGCTCGGCGTGGCCATCGGCGCCCCCTTGCTGACCGCCCTCACCGGCCGCCTGCCGCGCAAGGCGCTGCTGCTGTCGCTGATGGCCCTGTTTACGCTGGGCAACCTGCTGGCGTGGAAGGCGCCCGGCTATGAATCGCTGATCCTGGCGCGTATCCTGACCGGCCTCGCCCACGGGGTGTTCTTCTCGATCGGCTCCACCATCGCCACCAGCCTGGTGCCGAAGGAGAAGGCCGCGAGCGCCATCGCCATCATGTTCACCGGCCTGACCGTGGCGCTCGTCACCGGCGTGCCGCTGGGCACCTTTATCGGCCAGCATTTCGGCTGGCGCGAGACCTTCCTCGCGGTGTCGGCGCTTGGCCTGGTCGCCTTTGTCGGCAGCCTGATGTTTGTCCCGGCCAACATCCGCCACGGCGCCCCCGCCTCGTTGCTGCAACAGGCCAAGGTACTGGCCGAACCGCGCCTGCTGCTGGTCTACGCCAAGACCGCGATCGGCTATGGCGGCTCGTTCATCCCCTTCACCTTCCTCGCCCCCATCCTGCAGGACGTGTCGGGCTTTAGCGCCGGCGCGGTCGGGCTGGTGATGCTGGTGTACGGCGTATCGGTCGCGGCGGGCAACATCTGGGGTGGCCGCCTGGCCGACCGCCATGGCCCCATCGCCGCGCTCAAGATCGTGTTCCTGCTGCTGTCCATCGTGCTGTTCGCGCTGACCTTCACCGCGCCGCACCGCTGGCTGGTGGTCCTGACCGTGCTGGCCTGGGGCGCCGTCGCCTTCGGCAATGTGCCGGCGCTGCAGGTCTATGTGGTCAAGCAGGCGCAGCGCTATGCGCCGGGTGCCGTCGATGTGGCATCGGGCCTCAATATCGCCGCGTTCAACCTGGGCATCGCCGGCGCGGCCTGGGCCGGCGGCCTGATCGTGACCCATATCGGCCTGATGCATACGCCGTGGATTGGCGCGCTGGTGGTACTGGCGGCGCTTGGCCTGACCGTGTTGAGCGGGCGGCTGGACCGGCTGGAGCAACACCCATTGAGCGAGCGCAAGCTGGCCGCCACCCGGGCTTGACCCCTGCGCATCACGCCTGTTCCAGCACGGATGCGCCGCCGCGCCGCTTCGGACCCAGACAAGGCAAGGCTTGATGTCCCGATTCCCCGCCAGATCAGGACAGGCCGAGATAGTCGCGCTTGCCCACCGGCACGCCCTTGTGGCGCAGGATGTCGTAAGCCGTGGTCACATGAAAATAGAAGTTCGGCAGCACAAAGCCCAGCAGGTAGGACTTGCCATCGAAGGTGACGGGCTCGGGGCGCAGCTTGAGCTCGATGGTGCGCGTTTCGCTGCCCTCGAGCTGGGCGGGCTGGATGGTGTTCAGGAAGGCCACCGTCCTGGCGATGCGCTCCTGCAGTTCGGGGAAGGTGGTTTCGGTGTCCGCAAAAGACGGCATCTCGATGCCGGCCAGCCGCGCCGCGCAACCCTTTGCGCTGTCGCTGGCGCGCTGCACCTGTGCCGGCAGCGGGTCCATGTCCTCCACCAGGCGGGTCTGGATCAGCTCCGCCGGGTCCATGCCCTGCGCCTGCGCGAATGCGGCGCCCTTGTCCAGGATGGCCGACAAGCTGCCGAAAGCCCGGATAAAGGCCGGGATCGATACTTCATACATCGAGAGCGACATGGGTGTGTCCTTGAATGGTGATTGCCAGGCGCGGCATCCCGCCAGCGCGCGAATCGCGCCGCAGCCGGTTGCGCGACACGGCGAGGATAAACCTTCCGGCGGTTTCTCGCCGGCCGCCGGTTCCATCCCGGCAAGGGCCAGCGCCCGGCGGGGCTCTTGATTTAAGATATCCCCTCCCCTCCGGATGAAGCGCACATCGCCTCGACTCCATGAACGCCCCCTTTCCGATTCGCAAGGAGTGTCCGCCAGGCGCCTGCACATGCGGTCGCGAAGCGCTGCTGGACGACCCGCAATCCGACATGCGGATCCTGCGGCTGACCCGGGAAGAGGAAAAGCGACTGATCGCCCGCCTGGAAAGCCTGTCGAGCCTTGCCGAGCTCAAGGACATGGAAAAGCGCATGCATGCGCAACTGGGCATCGTGCTGACGATCACGCCCAGCATCCACGAAGTGCGTACGGTGCGCGGCATCAACATCCAGGTGGAAGAGCAAACCGGGTTGTGCCGCAAGACCAGGCAGGCGATTCCCGCGGCGATACGCCGTTGCCTTGAGACAAAGCCGGAACTAGCGTACGCGATCCTGAATGCGCACGACTTGCTGGGCGGTGCCTGAGGCCTCTGCCCACCTGCCATTGCGCCACGATCTTCCTGTCGCTGGCGATGTGCTTGCACTGTCGATCGGACTCCGGCGCTCCCCGAGTGTTGCCGAGGCCTCACATGCCAGCAGGAAGGGAAAGAGTGCGCCGACAGCCCGGCCGAAGTTGTAGCAAAAACCCTAGCCGGAGCCACGCACCCGAGTCGGGACTCGACACGTCCTTTCGCGTTACCAGGGTAAAACGAGTACTTGCTCAAGGTGCTACAGCCGATCGTCGCATGGGTGCTGCCGGTCAGCTTGCAGCCACATTCGCACCCGTCAGCCTCCAGCGCGACGGGTGCGGACCCGACCTTCGGCCCGGAAGCCTGGATATTTTAATTGCATCCATGGGGCTACCCGAGCGGGGGGTACGGAGTGAACCTCAGGCACACCGCACATGGCATCACCCGGCGAGTTTCGCCAACAGGCATGCGCCACCGCCTGCTTCTAACCCGCCGATGCATCCGAACTGGCAATCAGCATGCAGCCGCACTCTGTTCCGTCGCCCTCGCAGGCGGCTTCACCGCCATCCAGCATCAGATCCGAGCTGGCCTCGATGATCTTGTTGATACCGTGCGGCCGGCCATCCGGGTACTTGGCCGGGCAGTCCACCAGGTCGCCCAAGCGCGCGATTGGCTCGCCGTCCAGCAAGTCGTTCTCTGAGCCGGTGATAACTACGCCGCCATGCGTGGTCTTGTCGCCCTTCTTGATGAGCTTCTTTGCCATAACATTTCCGCCTTCTGGTTATTCCGCCGTCTCGCCACCGACCGCCTCGCGCGAAACGCATGGCGCAAAATGCCATGCGCCAGCCTCTGGATCAAACACGGCAATCTGGTTCATGTCGCGCACATCGATATCACTTCGGAAATCCTTTGCCGACCGACACATTTCTTTCACCGTGCGGTGGTACCGCTCTGCATCCCACATGCTCTGGCTGGCAACGGTTTCCTGCCACGCAAACAACCCCGTGCACTCGAAGATGAGATCGACCTCTCTCCAAATGTCAAGATTGGTGCGCAGCGATACACTCTCCCCAACTGGGTAAGCATGACCAGCATCAGGAATGTTATATGCCTGCAACCCGCCGTGCGGTCCCATGATCAGATGCTCATCCTTGGCGCAAAAGCCGCAGATAACCTCCACACGTACAAAACCATCCGCACGGGCTAGCCTGAGCCAACCCGGGTCAAGATGATCCAGCCGAACGTGGGTGTGCGTGCTTGACGACGCCTTGCCGCTGCGCAACGAGTGCAGCATGGCATCGAGCGGCGACAGGTAGGTCGTCAGCATGATTTCACCTTCCCATTGCATCGCCAGCAGGCGCGCATTTTCATTGCCGTTGGCCAATCGGTCCGAGACACGCACGCAATAAAGCGTAGGCGGCGTTGTGATGGTCGTCATGCTGTGGCCTCCGTCTGCTGCCGGATCAGGTCTTCCGCCTCCTCGCGCGTCAGGGCGCCTTCGCGCCTGCGCTGCGGCTCCAGCCTCCACACCCGTTCCATGTCTTCCCGCGATGGCTTGGCATCGGGTCCACCTGGTACGCCAATGTAGTCGTCGGCATACGGTCGGGCGTAGGGATCGTTGGGCTCTGGTTTGCAAGCTGCCTCAATCTCCGGCGGCCACACCGGGTTGCTACACGTAACGAGCACGAGCCAGCGGGCGAAGGCGTCGAGCAGGGCGAAAGGCGCAAAAATGACGTCTGTCAAGCTCAAGAACAGCCCGGACGATTTCCCCCCTGCGCAAATCTTGTAGCCCTCCCAGAACGTTTCCCGTGCTGCCCAGAAATGATACGGCTCAGGCAGATTAGCGGGGCCGTCCTGCATGTAACGCCGGTAGTACTCCCATTGCGCGTAAGCTTGGTCGAGCGTGAAGACGAACTTGCCGAGCACGAAGGCCCGCACCACGTTGCCTTGCGCATCAAGTTGGTAGTGCCGGATGTCGTACATATCATAGGCGCGCGAGAGTCCGCCCATGCGCCGATGACCGACGCAGAAAAACTCGTCCTCGCTCCATGGCACCTCCCACATGCCATCGCGGTCCTTGGTGCGCATGGCATAGATGCGGCGGGTCTTCCGGTTCAGCCGGATGGGACGCCGCTTCAGGGTGAACAGGTTGCGGCGCATCGGATCGAAGGCCAGCAGGCCAAAGAAGCCGGCTGCACCAAGCCCAAGTAAGGATCCCACTATTGTGGTAAACCAATACCCATTTTTGACAATCATGTCCGCGGGGTCTCTTAACGGACTTGTCGCGAACAACAGTCCGAAGGAAAGAGAGGCTATGGCGAACACTGAGCAAATGATGCAGAGCATCCCGACATTCTGCATACGCATCTGCGACTCATCGGTGATCTCCAGGCATGTCGAATCAATCCGATAGACATTGCCGCACTCCATCACGTCCTCACTGGCTGGCTTGTCAATGAACAGTCGGTGTTCCAGCTCCCACTTGCCTAGCGGTTTGCCCTTCTGCCGGAAATAGAAGGGTGTACGTTCATCCTTCGTCGGAAATTTCATGGTGCGATCCCTACTTGATGTCCTTGAGGCCCAATTGCACAAACTCCGCTGACTCTGCCTCCAGGCTGCTATAGCGCTCACCGGCAGGCGCCTTGCCAAAGTGGCAGCGTTTTGCCCACTTGAGAGTGGCAGGGTCATCGAGAACCAGGATGCCCACGTTCACGGCGAACAGGACCAGGAGGAACGGCCAGCTTGGCACGCCAACCAGGAAGGCGAGAAATTCTTCCGTTGCGAGGGGTAAGACTGCCGCAGCCCCTCCGGACATGGCTGATCCTGCATAGAGAATGGCTAGACCACGATTGCCCTTTGCATACTCATCGTAGGCATGATCGGCATCCCACCCCACACCCACCACCGCCCCAGCAAAACCGATCCAGCGCCCTTTGACAGCGAGTTTTTCACCAGTTCTGACCCATTCCGCCTTCGGTGGCGAACGCATGATGCGCTGAACCAGTGGATGCGTAGGTGCCTTTTCCAACGCAACACCCGCCTGTTCGGCGACGGTGCCGGCCATGGCCACCAGGCCGCCGATCAGCTTGGTGCCTTTTTCCCCCTCATCGAATTCGCCGGCGGCGCGGAAGGATTGCGTGGCGTGGTAGAGCGCCAGCCCTTGCAGGATGCAGGCGACCGCGCCAACGTTCACGAAACGGGAGCCCAGGACTGCCTTGACTTGTCGCACGCCGGGTACGTCGTTTTCCGTGTGCAGCCTGAGCGCGCCAAGTTCAGCATTACTCGCCAGATCCTCGGTCCTGAACCAGACCAGGCTCGCGCTTTGCCTGAGCTTGCTGCTGGCCCGTCGCGCCCAGGCCGCAGCTTCCTCGCGGCGCTGGGTTCGGCCTAATTGCTTGTAGAGCGCTGGGTTGAGGGCCTCAAGATCCGCCAGCACCATAGCGCGAATCTGCGTGAAACTCGCGGTACGGGAAACCAGCCGCACGCCACTGAACAGGCTCATTCCATACAAGGCCAACCGGGCGGACGTTGAGCCCGCTTTGTTGGCCAGCGTTGGAATAATCTGATCAGCAAGCATCCACGTCAGGCGTGGCACCAGGCCCATCTTCGCCAGCGCTTCCGGTAGGGTTAGGCCCTGCGCCATGACGTCCATCTTGTCGATGCCGCTTTTCAGGATACCGAAGATGGCCCCATATCCCTGGTCGGTCGGGTCCGGCACGGTGTCGATGATGGGCTTGTGGTCCAGCATCAGCGCACGCGCCAGCAGATTGCTGTGGTTCTCCGGATTCGCGTCGTTAAACCAGCGCTGGACCACCCTGCGGCATTCCACGGTATCCAGCGCATTTTCCAGGCATCGGGTCAGCGACTCGTTGTAGACATAGCCATGCGGCAGCTCCAGCTTGTCATGGCGGTGTTGCATGTAGGCGGCAAGCTGGAGGCTCACGAGCCATTGTGCGAGGGAAGCCGCGATAGGTGCGAGCACATTCTCGTTGAGTGCCTTGAGCCGTGGCGCCAGGTCCTGGTGGCGCTTGCCTGGCACCAGTTCATCTTCATAGGGCTTCCAGGCGGCGTCGCTGGCGGCCTTCAGTCTCCCAAGGCGCGTGGCCTCCCGCGCGGCGTCTTCGCGCTTCCAGCGCTCGGCCGTCGCCTTGCCGTTGAACACAGCCTGGAAGAGCTCGTAAGCTGGAAATCCGTCTGGTGTGGTCGCCGTGCGCTCCGCCTTAGCAGCGGCCGCCTCGGCCTCCTCCGTGTGCTGCGCCTCCGCGTTGGCGCGAATGTTCTTTTCAAGCGTATTCAGGAACAGATCGGTTGCCTTATCCCGGATGACGCCATTGTTGGCCTTCGGATGCAGCTTCGGATTGGTAAGTTTGCCCAGGTCCTCCGCAATGCCGAGCGGATCGTTGAAGGCCAGCATCATCGCGTCACCGGGCGAGGTGCGTTCCATGGCTTCGTTGAGGATGGCGCCAGGTGTGGCGCCGATCAGGTCCACCGGCTTCCCGGCACCTGTCCGCGGTGGAGCGCTCAGATACCGGAACGCCTCTTCGTAGGGCTGGGGTTGCATGGCAAATGTTGCAACGCTCTTGCCCAGTTCTGTGGTGCGCGCCGCATGCGCCTGGCTATGGCTGCCCATCCATGCCTTCACATCCAGAGACTGCATGTGCTTGCTGCGCAGGTCTGGCTGGTTCTTGTTGTCATCCAGTTGCGCCTGGGTCCACTGCACATGCGAGTAGGCATACCAGACGGTCGTCGCGTGCTTCGGGCCGGGAATCGTGAAGTACATCGACGTGTAGACGTGACCAAAGCCCACGCTGCAGAAGAATTCGGTCGGCGTCCTGGGCGGCGCTGGGCGCTCGGGGATGATTTTCCACAGGTGCCCGCCATTCAGCACGAGATAGCAATCCCAATGTTGCAAGGCTTCGTGGAACACGTACAGAAAGCCCGGCCGCATGACACGCAGCGTGTACTGCGCACCGCCGCCAAGCTGGGCCGGCGCATTCTCGATCTTGAAATTGCCAGACAAGGCGGGGGCGCCTTGCTTGCCCTCCGGGCCGACCACGGCATACCGCACCGGCAGAACTGCCAAGCCGGGCAGATGGTCGCAGAACGAACAACCCTTGACGGGCGGCGTAAATTGATCCACAAAATGCTTGGCGTTATCCATGGTGTGAGGTGCCTGCGGTCTTCCTGGCGGTTTCCGCCATGATTTTCATGAGTTGCCAATCGTCGGAGGACAATTGGGCCAGCGCCTGGCGTAGGGTCATCTCGCCGCTGGCGACGACCGGCCACAATGCCTGCAATTTCGTGTGGTTCTCGAAGGGCTGACCCAAGGCAGCGGCATAGGTGGCGTAGTGCCGGCGGTCCAGGTCACTTGACACATGCAATTCCGCGGCTGCAAATCGCAGCAGCCGGTCGACGTTGGGTGCCTGCGCAATTGATGGCCTGGCGTTGCCCGCCAGACGGAGCAACACTTGTTCGATAGCGGTGGTCTGCACAACCGTCGGCCATTGGATCGCATCCGGCCACCAGGGCCGGGGATCGGCACTATCTGGGTGTGCCTGTGATTGCGGCCTCTCGAGTTCGTACCAGCCGCCCGCCCAAACAAAGCTCCACGTCTCGCACGGACCGAACAACGCTTGTAGTTGCGCCGGACGCAGCAGCCAGGCCATGTGCATGAAGACGCGCGGATCGTAGAAGCGCCAGAGGGCACGTCCCTCGGCGTGGTCGGTGCCGGTCAGGCACGCCGCAAAATGCCTGGCGACATCCTTCACGGCCGCTGGCCCTCGCAGCCACGCACAAACGACGGGCGGGTCGCCGCGCTGGACCGCTTGCCAGGTATGCAGCAGCAATGCGTGCCGAGCCTCGTGCCGGATCTGCGTTAGGTCCAGCAGCAACGGCATGAGGTGCGCGTTGTCGCCGATACCGGCCGGCAGGCACTCCTGCAAGGGGAGTTCCGACAGGTCCAGCGTCGCCGGATCGTGGTTCAGCAAGTCCAGGACCAGTACGCCGGACTCCCAGATACGCGGCCAAGGCTTCGCGACCAGATGGTCGGTCGTGTATTTCGCCATGTCCGCCTCCTAATGAAGCGGCACGGTGCCCGCACCGCTGGCGGCCGCTCCCGCTGCGAGGTGGGCGCAAATCTTGGTGGTAGGCATCGCATAGGACGCCGGCTTCGGCCCGGTCAACAGCTTGCTGCCCGCGTACACGGCCCATTTGCTGTCCGTCAGGTTCTCGATGCCCTCCGGCGTGATACGGATTTCGCTGCTTCCCACGTTCAGGCGAATGCCTTTCTTGCCACTGATTTCGACCCAATCGGTGGTGGACAGGATGCGCAGCACCTTCTGTGCGATCAGATCCAGGCCGTCCGATTGGGCCTGCACCTCGACCTTGCCCCTGGCGGCGAATAGCTTGATGCCGCCCTGCTGCACGAACAGCGAGAAGCGGTCTATCGCTGTCGCGTAGATCCCGCCACCGGTCGAGAACGACAGGTGCTGGCCGCTGGTGAGCGCGATGTGTTCGCCGCTGGCAATATGCGTGCTACCCGGCGCGGCGGTCAGGATGCCGGCCTGGCTGGCGACGGTGATATGGGGCTCGCGGAACTCGGCCAGCTTTACGCCGCCCTTGACGGCATCGGCCTGCTGGTGCAGGGCCTTGGCAACCTCTTGCTGCTGGCCAGTTTGTGCCTGGCCGTTGACCGCGCTCCTTGCTAGCGAGTCGGCCAGCGTCAGCGCCTCCTGCATGAGCCCGATCACGTCCTCGACGCTCATCATGCCGCCTTCGGCCTTGTCGCGGCGGTAGGTGGTGAGCAACAGGCCCAAGGCCGCGCGCAAGGCAGCATGGCCGTCAGTGCGCGCTTCCAGTCCCTCGCCGCGCTTGTCCTGCCGCCCGGTGTTGTCAGGTATCCCGGTGAGATACCCCATGCTGATTTGGGAGGTCAGGTGGTCCGATGAAAGCTGCGCCTGAATCTGCCCCTTGGTGTCATCGAGCACGAGGTGGTTGCTGCGCGAGCCATCATGCTCGCGGCTGCGGATGCCGGTCAGTGCGTGCTGATCCGGCAGTCGCCACGGCGGCATGTTCGAACTATTGGCAAGGGCCGCTGTGATGATCGGCTTGTCGGGATCGCCGCCGTCCAGGAACGACACCAGCACTTCAGAGCCAATGCGCGGAATGCTGATCTGGCCATGCTGCGAACCGGCCCACGGCGTGGCGACCCGCATCCAGCAGGCCATCTTGTTGAAGCGGTCCCACGGGAACTGCACGCGCACGCGGCCATAGACATCGACATGCGTGACGTGTCCCTCTGGACCGACGACGGTCGCGCTTTGGGGGCCGCTGACGACCGGCCACGGAATGCTCAAATCGGGCCGGTAAATCTCCTGCGCCGGATGGCATTCGAACTCCACGCGGCAGTGCCAGCGCTGGCCTTCCCCGGAGGCTTGCGCGATATCCTCCAGCTTGAGCGTCGCGTCGAGAATCACATACTCGCGGTTGGCCGCCTGCTGGGGGTGGCCCTCGATGACCGTAGTACAGCCCGGTATTACCGAGCGCAAATTGCCTGCGCCGAAACAACGCAGCCCCTTTGAGCGGATCGCTTCCATGCGGATGCGCGCGATCATGTCGCCTTCGTCCCACGGGCGGTTGTCGGTGCCAGGCTGGGCGTGCTCGCTCGGGAAGTCGTAGACCTCCTGATGCAGGTCTCCGGTGTTCCAACCGGTCTCGCGCGGGTCCGAACTGCTGGCGGTCAGGTTGCCGCGCGGCTGCGTGAAGCTGTAGGCATTGGTGGTGTACTTGCCTGCGACCACGGCGTCCACCACGGTGAAGCTGTCCAGGTATTCTTCGTCAATCTTGACGCCGGGCGGGTGAATTTCGAGTGTTTGATAGGCTTCGCTCGGGTTGCGGTAGTAGCCCCCCGGCATGTCGGCCAGAATCAAGCGGTGTTTGCCTTCTGAATGCTCGAAGAACCACGAGATCCCCCAGTGCTGCATGAGACGGGCAATGAACGTGTAGTCGCTTTCGTCGCATTGGGTGCGATAGGTGCGTCTGGGATATTTCGCCCCGTCCAGCCTGCGCTCGACGGGGAAAGAATAGGCCGACAGCACCTCCTCGATGACCTCGATATCGGTCTTGTTCTCAAAAATGCGGCTGTTCCTGTTCTGCAAAGCAATCCACAGCCAGGGACGCAACGTCAGCCCATAGACGAAGTGCCGCCCCTCTGCGCGCAAGTACCTCGCCCTGTCCACGATGCCACTGATCTCGCGCGTCCCTGCACCAACGCCGCCCGCCATGCCGGTGCCCATGCCGTCCAGTTCGATGTGCACGGTCAACTCGCGTCCGTTCATCTGGCGCAGATCGAAGTTGCCTTCGGGACCGCGAAAGTTGTAGTCCTTGTCGGCGGTCTTGAGTTCGATCTCATATTCGAACAGGTCGCAAAGGGCTTCCTTGCCCTCCATGCGCACAAAGGTGAAGGGGGACTGTCCAAGAAACTCCGGCAAGGCGGGGCCGGAGACAGTAACAGTACGAGCGGAAAACGGCAGGTTGTCGCGGATACCCATGCGGATGGCCTCCTGAGATGAGGATTACCGCAGGGCACCCGTGATACGCGCGAAGCACCTTCTGCGGAGCGGAAAGCGATGTTATCCGCAAAAAGTGCTTCACAAATGCAAACTATTGACAAATTTGTCGATATAGATACATTTTCAGATAAATCCTAGTCATCATGCGGCACATTTGACTCACGCCAGTCGTGGCGATGGGGCGTGGTCCAGTGTTGGCGCATCCAAGCGCTCCTCACAGCGAATCGTCTTCTTTGGATTGCAATTCCTGCAGGGGCCGCAGCGCGGCGAGCAGCCGCTCGAGCATCATCACCCAGTCTTCCTGTTCCTCAATGACGCAATCGGCCAGTTCCGTCAGCGTCATGTCGTCAGTCGAATACGACAGGCTCGCGCCGTTGATCGCGCTGGCCAGCGCCCGGAGGCAGCCTCCAGCCTTGCGGCTGGCGGCCTTCCCGGGTGTTTTCGCGCCCCGATACGGCTCAGGGCTTCTTTGGCCGTACTGCGTCCGCCGTACCCTGGATGAAAGCCTGAATCTTCACCACGTCCTGCTCGGTCAGCTTGCCGGTGAAATCCGGCATGCCCTGCTGCACGAAGGGACCGTTGAACACGATCTTGCCCAGGTTCTCGATCAGCCCGGACCCGACGTAAGCCAGATTGGGGATATTGCCGCCCTTGTCCACCCCCGGCACACCATGGCAGAACACACAGTTGTTGACGTACAGCTTCTGCCCTTCCTGCACATGGGCGGGGTTGTACTTGACGCCGGACAACAACTCGGCCATCGGATACGCTGGCGCTTCGGCGGCCTTTGCCTTGCCGCCCACGGCAAACGTGTAGACCGTGCCGGGTGCCTTGCGGTCGGTGGCGCGCGCGCTCAGGCCGAACACGCCACCCCACCCTACGGCAATCGACACGTACTGCTTGCCGTCGGCCAGGTAGGTGACCGGCGGGGCCACAACCCCCGTACCGACCGGCGCCTCCCATAGCTTTTCGCCGTTAGCCGCGTTGTAGGCGATGAAGCGGCCGTCCGCGGTGCCCTGGAACACCAGGTTGCCGGCCGTGGTCAGCGTGCCGCCGTTCCACGGCCCCGTATAGTCCTGGTGCCAGGCCGCCTTCTGCGCGATCGGGTCCCATGCGATCAGCCTGCCGAACGGCTTGCTCGCCGGTGGCTCGGCATTGACCAGCATGCCGAGGTTCCATCCCACCCCGCTGTGCGCTTCCTGGGAGTCCTTCTGGTTGCGCGCCCACGCCTTGTCGTCCGCCAGGGTCAGGGGCACGTGCTGCGCCGGAATATAGGCCAGGCCGGTGCGCGGATTGAACGACATGGCATGCCAGTTGTGTGCGCCGAACGGCCCAGGCACCACGTCGACCGGCTTGAGGCTGGTATTGGCAAGCGGACTCTCGACCGGCCGCCCATCCTTGTCGTAGCCCGTGGCCCAGTTCACATCGACGAAGTTCTTCGCCGAGATGAACTTGCCGTTGGTGCGGTCGATCACGAAGAAGAAGCCGTTCTTCGGCGCGTGCAGGATCACCTTGCGCGGCTGGCCGTCGATCTTGAGGTCGGCCAGGATGATGTCCTGCGTCGAGGTGTAGTCGGAATTGTCGCCCGGCGTTTCCTGGTAGTGCCACACGTATTCGCCGGTATCGGGATTGAGCGCCACCACCGAGGCCAGGTAGAGATTGTCGCCGCCGCCGGGGCTGCGCAGCTTGCGGCTCCAGGGCGCGCCGTTGCCGGTGCCGATATACATCAGGTTCAGTTCGGGGTCGAAGGCCATGGTGTTCCACACGGTGCCGCCGCCGCCATTGAGCCAGTATTTGCCGCTCGGGTCCCAGGTGCCGGCCGCGCGGGCCATGGCCTCGTTCTCGAACGGCTTGGCGGGGTCTCCCGGCACCGTGAACCAGCGCCACCGCTGCGCGCCGGTCTCGGCGTCGTAGGCGGTGATGTAGCCGCGCGCGCCGTACTCCGCCCCACCGTTGCCGATGATGACCTTGCCCTTGTACACGCGCGGCGCGCCGGTGATGGTGTAGGAGAACTTGTGATCCACCACGGTGTCCTGCTCCCACGCCTTCCTGCCGGTCGCGGCGTCGATGGCCACCAGCCGGCCGTCGAAGGCACCGACGAAGACCTTGCCCTTGTAGACCGCCACGCCGCGGTTCACCACGTCGCAGCAACCCTTGTAGCCGAGATTGCGCGGCACCTTGGGATCGTAGGTCCAGAGCCGCTTGCCGGTGCGTGCGTCGATGGCGTGGACCACGCTCCACGGCGCCGTCACATACATCACGCCGTCGACCACCAGCGGCGTGGCCTCGACCCCGCGCGTCGATTCCAGGTCATAGGACCAGGCCAGGCCCAGTTTCGCGGCATTGCCGGTGTTGACCTGATCGAGCTGGCTGAAACGCGTTTCCGCGTAGTCCAGCCCGTAGGAAGGCCAGTTGGCGGTGCCGCGCTCATTGGCGCGGATCGCCGCGCCGTCGATGCCGGCGGTAATGGCACGCACCTTTTGCACAGTGAGTGCCCTGGCGGGCTCGGCGTCGGCGCCGAGCGCCGCGCCCGCCGGCGATGCCAGCGCAACCACCGCGGCCGCTCCCAGCCACAGCGCGGCTGCCCTGTCCTGCTTGCTCCTGCTTCTTCTCGTCATGGTCTGCTTTCCTTGTCAGGTCTGGTCAAAATACTTTGAGCACGCGAAGATTGAAACGGCTGCCTTCCATCGGCCCGTTGCGCACCGAGATGTCCTGCCCATAAGTGCCCAGCACCTGCACGGTCGGCGTCGGGAACCACGCCATCCCCAG
Source organism: Cupriavidus sp. MPR-AND1C (assembly GCF_058809705.1). Classification (NCBI taxonomy): domain Bacteria; kingdom Pseudomonadati; phylum Pseudomonadota; class Betaproteobacteria; order Burkholderiales; family Burkholderiaceae; genus Cupriavidus; species Cupriavidus sp. MPR-AND1C. Next base: position 45,369 of record NZ_JBXASU010000004.1, read on the forward strand.
TGAGAACTTGGAACTATTGGTGTTGTCGTTGCGCGAGACGCCGTTCACCTTGCTTTCACCGCCGGCCGTCCAGGACAACCCGCCGCGGATATCGAAGGTATCGGTGACGTTGTAGCGCAGCCAGCCCTGCCCCTGGAACAAGGGGGCCTGCTTCAGGGTGGCCGAGGCCGCGCCAAACTTGTTGTTGTCGCCATAGAAGGTCACGTCGGCGATCAGGTCGAGGGTGAGCTTGCCGACCAGGGGCGTGATGTAGCCCGCCTGCAAGGCGAACTTCCAGCGGTTCTCGCCAAGGTTGAGTGCCCGTTCCTTGTCGTAGCTGCCAACCGGCACGTAGAGGAACGGCGTAATGCCGAAATACCGCTTCTGCTGCGGCTGGTTGACCAGCCATACGGTCGCGGCCAGGATCGGATCGCCCATGCCGCCACTGCTGCCGAGCCCGCTCAGCTGGTCGCGCCCGCGCAGGTTGCCGAACGGCAGCAGGATCTGCGGGTCAACGGTGAAACCAGCGATGTCCATGAAATGCACATAGCGCGCGATGCCGATATCCGAGTTCAGGTTGCCGCCGGCCACCTGCCTGCCGCTGGCGTAGACCTTGTCGCGCTCAGCGTGCTGGTAGTAAAGCAAGCCCAGGTTGGTGCCCGCCGGCAGCGCGGTATAGTCACCGGCGTCCACGTCGATGGCGTGCGCGGGCGCTGCCGCCAGCACCAGGGCCGCGATGGCGCCGCCATGGCGCAGGGCCGAACGCATCCCCCGGCGCATGGCCGGTCCTTGTTGTTTCATGTCTCCTCCATCTTTTTGTTGTGTGCCCATGCCGCGACACAGCCAGAAGGCCGTGCCAGGTCTGACGGGCTGAATGCCGCAGGCGCTCAGGCTGCCTGCTGGCGCGCGATATTGATCACGCTCAGTTGCGCATATTCGGCCAGGCCCTCGGCGGCGAACTCCACGCCCACGCCGGACTCCTTAGCGCCCACCAGAGGGATGTGCGGGCCGAAATGCAGGTGATGGTTGACCCACGCAGTGCCCACGTCGAGCCGCTGCGCCACGGCATAGGCACGCGCCTGGTCGGACGACCAGACCGAGCCGCCCAGGCCGTAGGGCGAGCCGTTCGCGCGCGCCACGGCATCGTCCAGGTCTTCGTACCTGAGCACCGGCAGGATCGGCGCGAACTGTTCCTCGGCGACCAGCGCATTGGTGTCGGGCAGGTCGCGCACGATGGTGGGCGCGATGAAATAGCCGTCGCCCTTGAGCGCGGCGCCACCGGCCAGCACCTTGCCGTCGCGCCGGGCCGCGGCCAGGAAGCGGCCCGCCTTGTCGAACTGCATGGCGTTCTGCAGCGGCCCGAGGGTCACGCCGGGCTCGGCGCCGTTGCCGACCACGGCCTGCCTGGCCAGTTCGGCCAGCGCATCGCAAAGCGCGTCATGGATGGAGGCATGCACGTAAAGGCGCTTGAGCGCCAGGCATACCTGCCCGCAGTTGTAGAAGGCGCTGCCGAAGATCCTGGGCGCGATTTGCGCCACGTCGGCGTCGTCGAGCACGATGGCACTGTCGTTGCCGCCAAGCTCCAGCGTGATGCGCTTGAGTCGGGGCCCGGCGCTTTCCATCACTTTCTTGCCCGTCGCGGTGGAGCCGGTAAACGAGACCTTGGCCACGTCGGGATGCGATGTCAGCAGGCCGCCCAGATCGTTGAGATCGGTGATCACGTTGAGCACGCCTGCCGGGAAGATGCCGTTGGCGATGGCGCCGAGCTGCAGCGAAGCCAGCGGCGTGGTCGGCGCGGGCTTGAGCACCACGGTATTGCCCATCAGCAACGCGGGCGCGATCTTGTAGGCGGCGATCAGCACCGGGAAATTCCACGCGGCAATGGCGGCGACCACGCCCAGCGGCTTGTGATGGACTTCGATGCGATGGGTGGCATCGTCCTGCACCACCGCTACCGGCAACGCCATGCCGGCGATATGCCGCACGAACGCCAGCGCGAACTGCAGCTCCTGGCGTGCCTCGGCCAGCGGCTTGCCCTGCTCCAGCACCAGCGACGCGGCAAGGTCTTCCGCGTTGGCCGCCATCTCGTCGGCCAAGCGCAGCAGCAAGGCGCGGCGCGCTGGCAGCCCGAGCGCCGCCCAGCCCGGCTGGGCCGCCTTGGCCGCGGCCACCGCCGCGTGCGCATCGCGCTCGGTAGCGCGGGATACCGTATTGAACACCTTGCCCGTGGCGGGATTGATCACGTCCAGCAGGGCCCCGCCCTCGACCAGCTTGCCGCCGATCACCAGTGCTGCATTGCTTGGCATATTCTCTGTCTCCTTTGTCTGTGCAGGTAGCGCTCATGCGCTCGTACTGCTAACTGCAAAGGGCGTGCCCGGCGCATCGTGCGCGCGCTCGCTTGCCGTCGCATCCACGCCATCCCGCGCGTTGCGGCCGCTCCCCAGGCCTGATGGATGCAGGTGTGCGTGCAAGCGGCGCCGTGTTGCTGTCTCAAACTGCGCCGGTGTCTCGACACAACTGAGACAGGCAGCGAAAAGAAAAAGCCCCCGATAACCGCGCACGCGATCATCGGGGGCCCTCAGGACACTGATCTGGTCTGCCTGCGATCAGCCGGGGTTGTGGCGCGCCAGCTTGCGATACAGGGTGGCGCGCGAGATGCCCAGCGCGCGCGCGGCTTGCGACCGATTGCCGCTGAGCTGAGCCAGGGTCCTGAGGATCAGCTCGTTCTGCACATCCGCCATGACGGTGGAGTGGCCAAGGGCTGGCCGCGCCGCCAGCGCCGGTGTGCCGGTCGCCGCCGCCGCCGCCGCCGCCGCCGCCAAGCAGTCATCGAAATGCTCGCGCCGCACGATTTCGCTATCGCCGGACAAGGCAATGGCTGCGCGCAGCACCTGGTGGAGTTCGCGTACATTGCCAGGCCAGTGGTGCGACATGACCAGGGCCATGGCATCGGCGTCGAGCCGCTTGGACCGCCCGCGCGCGAGCGACTGCAGCACGCACGCCACAAGCTCGGCCATGTCCGTGCGCTCGCGCAGGGCAGGCATGCGCACCGACATGCCGTTCAGGCGGTAGAACAAGTCCTCGCGGAAGGTGCCCTGGCGCACCAGGTCGGGAAGATGGCGGTGGGTCGCGCAGATCACGGAGATATCGACCGGCACCGGCTTGCTGCTGCCGATCCGGGTCAGGCTGCGCTCCTGCAGCACGCTCAGCAGCCGGGTCTGCAGCGCCAGCGGCATGTCGCCGATCTCGTCCAGGAAGAGCGTGCCATGATTGGCCTGCTCTATCTTGCCCGCGCTGCCGCCCTTGCGGCTGCCGGTAAATGCACCGTCGGCATAACCGAACAGTTCGGCTTCGGCCAGGCTTTCGGGAATCGCCGAGCAGTTGAGCGAGACGAACGCTTCGCCCGGCCGGCTGGCCTCGTGCAGGGCGCGCGCCAGCATGCTCTTGCCGGTGCCGGTCTCGCCCAGCAGGATCACCGGCACCTGCTCGCGGATAACAGTCACGGCCTTCTCGACGGCGCGGGACAGCGCCGCATCGGCAATCACGCTTGACCCGCTGTCGGCCGGCTTGCCGCCATCGCTGCCATGCGGTTGACGCCCGCGCCTCGGCGCAGCCTGGTCGAGCGAAACAAAGAAGCGCTCGCCGCCAAGCGCGCTCAGCAATCCATGGGTGGATGCCGCCGTGCCATGCAGACCGCTGGCGAAGACCTGGCGCAACTCGGTACCGGCACCGTCAGTGCCGCGCAGTTTCAGCATCTGCCGCGCGGCGCGGTTGGCGGCCACAATCACGTCATCGCCCGAGATCGCGACAATGCCCTCGGCCGGCGTATGCAGCATGCGATGGTCATGATGCAGATGCAGGATGCGGCAGCCATGCAGCCTGGCGTACAACCGGTTCTCGATCGACATGGCGGCCGACTGCACGAGGCTGAGCGCGTAGCTGGGCAGGTCCACGCCGAAACCGGTGATGTCGATCACGCCGATCAGCTGGTCGTGGCAGTCGTAGATCGGCGCTGCCGCGCATACCACGTCGACAAGCTCATTGAGATAATGCTCGCCACGCCGTATCTCCACCGCCCCGCCGCCTTCGATCAGCACGCAGGCTGGCGCGTTGGTGCCGAGCGAACTCTCGCACACGCGCTTGCCGCCCCGGAGCACGGCCGCGGCAGCCGGGCCGACGCCAGCGCGGGTACTTGCGTTGGAACTGACAATCATGCCGTCGGCGTTGGTGCAGAACACGAGCCAGTGCTGTGCGGGAAACGCGCGCGCCAGAATCTCCATGTCCTCGCCGCAGGCTTCGATCAGCACCCGATGTTCATCCTCGATCCATTGCAGCTGCGTGCGCGAGACAGCCGTGCTGAACAGCGCCTGATCCTCGGGCCGCATGCCGGCGTTGGAGGCACGTTGCCAGCTCCTGGCAACCAGGTCGGATACGGTCCCGGGAGGAATGTGCTTCCCTTCGAAAAAATTCCGTCTCGCAAGCTGCACGTCCGTTGCCAGGCCAATCGATCCATGCCTCATTCAGTCGTCTCCGTACGGTCTTGTTCTGATGGCGCTGACTGCCGCTAACTGCCGTTGCTGCCGCTGCTGCCGCGGCGGGGCGCGCGCGCTGGAGAGGAACTGTAAGTGAGGCACCCCCCGTTTTCAAGCGCATGACGGTGCGGAACATGGTTTTCACCTAGCGCGCAAGCACGAGGCCAGCTCCCCTGCTACGAAACGAGCGGCACACCGTCTCAATTTGAGACAGTGCTGGCCAATGCCGCCAGGAACGCTACAGGTACGGCCGGCACACCAGACCCGCTTTGCCAGCCGCCAATGCGCCAGGTAGTCTCCATTTTGACGTGGCCTCATGGTTGGCCACGCCGGCCGGATCCACTTCAGGCAGCAAAAATGCAGCCCAGCGCCTAGTCTTTCCTTGTGGCAGCAGCCAGGAGAGCGCAATGAACGAAGAAACCTTCAACCTCAGCATCCGCAAGTTCCTCAAAGTCGTCGGCGTGAGCTCCCAGCGGGAGATCGAGCTGGCGGTGTCCAGGGCGATTGCCGCAGGCACCATCAGCGGAACCGAACGCTTCCCGGTCGTGGTCACGCTGGAACTGGCCGCCTTGCAGGTCAAGGTCCGGTTCGACGGCGAGATTCAGCTCGAATGAAGTCACTTGCCAATGCACTGTGGCCCTGTTGCGAGAGCGCCCAAGAGCCGCCATCAGCTGGATGATCCCGCTCGGCGGGCGAAGCATAACGAACCGGGATCGTCCATGCAGATCGCGCTCAATGCCGATACTACGGCTGCAGAACCTTACGGCGTTTGCAGCGACACCCCGTACTGCGCAAAGATCTGCTGCAGCTCGCCGCTGCGGCGGATCGCGTCCAGCGCGTTCTGCAGTGACTCGGCGAGTTCGCTCTCGTCGGACTTGACCGCCATGCCTATGGCCCAGCCGCGCGCCGGCAGCAGCGGCGAGGCAACGTCCACCGCGGCGAAACGCGCGGCGGACTGGCCGGCCGCCTTGAGCGCGCTTTCGTATTGCGAGCGCGTGACCATTGCCGCGGCAATCTCGCCGGCAAACAGTGCGCGCAGCGTTTCGTCTGGCCCGGCATAGATCTTCACCTTGTCGCGCAGCGCGCCCTGCGCCCCGGACAACAGGGCATTGGCACCGGCGGAGCCCGCTTCCGCGCCGGTAGCCTGCCCGGCCAGATCCCCTAGCTGCCGGACCTCGGAGACACGCTCGCGGTCGTGTACCAGCACGAACATCTCGCGGTGATAGGGCGCAAAGATCAGCGCCTTGTCGTTCGCGCGCATGAACGCACGGTCCACCGGCACATGCAGCATCACATCCGCCGGGCCATAGCCCAGGTAGTGGCCACGCCAGACCATGTTGCGCAGGTCGTCGGACATGTTCTCGTCGCCATCGAACGGCAGCAGCGACACCGCCAGCCCCATCTGCTTGCTCAAGGCCTTCGCCAGCGCCACGTCGATGCCCGGCAACGGGTTGCCCGCGGCCGTGGAGAATGGCGGCAGGCTCTTATAGACGGCCACCTTCAAGGTCCCGCTCTGGCGGATCTTGGCCATATCGGCCAGCGACGGCTGGGCGCAGGCGAGCGCGGCCACCGCCAGCAGTGCGCTGGCCAGGCGACGGGGGCCAGCCGGGACTGGCATGGAGCGCGCAAGGCCGCGCAAAGAGCTGGCGTGCATGGGAGGTCTCCTGTTTTTTTGATCTTTGTGGTTGTAAATCCGGGGGAACGGGAATCCGGGGAAGCGCGTGCAGCCCCCCTCCTCCCCTCATTCGTGGCGCGACTCGAGGTAAGTCTTGATGGACCAGACGGCTTCCTGGCTCAGCACGCCGTCGAACGGCGGCATGTAGACCCGGCCGTCGCGCGTACGCCCCTTGCGCACGGTGGCGGTGAAGTATTGCGAGATCTCGCCCATGCATTCCTGCTTTTTCTTCGCGTTGGCCAGCGCCGTGCAATCGCCATCGAGCTTGCGCAGGTCCGGCGCGATGCCGCCGGACACCGCTTCCAGCCCATGGCAGCGCGCGCAGTTCTGGTTGTAGGCCGAGGAGCCGATACGCAGTGCTTCCTGCTGCGCATCGCCGGTCCTGTATGGATTATCCGGACGCCATTCCTCGCCGAGTTGCGGTAGTGTCTTGGTGTCCACGGCTTGCGGCGTGACGTCGCCATGCGCCGATGCGGCTTGGGGTAGCGCTCCGGCCAGCAGCGTGCAGATGGCAATCAGGGCAAGTGTGCGGCGTGGTGTTTTCATCAGTGTCACCTCCAGTTGTTGAACGCGTTTTGAAGGTGACTTCCGCAAAAGCCATACCAAGCGCAAAGTGGGCCATAAACCGGGCTGCCCCCCGGAAAATGGCTGGCGTGTGACACAGCCTGCCAATGCCAGTGCCCTGGAATGCAACACCCTGGCAAGCGTTTTGCTTCATGACGCAACACTTCCGGGCCATGTCGGTCACGCCAGGACTCGGAGCGACTCGCGCACAGATCGCGGGCGACTTCCACAGGAGACAGAAAAATGACATTCCAAGCGGCCGCTGGCCCGCATGTACCCGGCGTCTCGCCGGCGGTAACGGGCAACCCGGCGGAGGGCGACCGGCCTGACCTGATCGCCCAGGCCCACCAGCGCTCCGAATCCTATGGCTTGCGGCCCTATGAATCGCCGGACTTCTGCCCGGTGCTGCAAAACGAGCTGAAAACCCAGATAGAGCGCAGCCAGTCGCTGTTCACCTACGCGCTGCCGGTCATGGAGACACTCTATGACCAGATCGTCAACACGCAGAGCATGGTGATCCTGACGGACGCCGCCGGCCTGATCCTGCACTCGCTGGGCGACGACGATTTCCTGGCCAAGGCCAGCAAGGTGGCCTTGCAGCCCGGCGCGCTGTGGTCCGAGGAAAGCCGGGGCACCAACGCCATCGGCACCGCGCTGGCCGAGAACAAGGCCACGCTGGTCCACGGCGCGGAGCATTTCCTGGAAGCCAACCGCTTCCTCACGTGCTCGTGCATGCCCATCCTCGATGCCTACGGCAAGACAGTCGGCGCGCTCGACGTGACGGGGGACCAGCGCGGGTTCCACAAGCACACCATGGCGCTGGTGCGGATGTCGGCGCAAATGATCGAGAACCAGCTGTTCGCCAATGCCTTCCAGGACATGGTGTGTGTCCGGTTCCACTCGCGCGCGGAGTTCATCGGCACCCTGGTCGAGGGCATCGCCTCCTTTACGCCGAGCGGACGCTTCCTGTCGGCCAACCGCAGCGCGCAGTTCCAGCTTGGGATGTCGGTCGCCGCCTTGCACGCGCACACCTTCTCCTCGCTGTTCGGCCAGTCGCTATCGCAGTTGTTCGACGCCGAACGCAAGGCCCCGGGCGGCGTCGTGTACTTGCCGCTGCCAAGCGGCGTCAAGGTCAGCGCACGCATCGAGTGGAAAGCGCCTGCCGCTAGCGTTCCGGCGGTGGCCATCGACCGTGGCAGCGCGCAGGCGCAGTCCAGGCCTGAAGCCACCTGCCTGCCCCACCGTGCAGCCACGCAGCCGACCCAGCCCGGGCTGGACGACCTGGACACCGGCGACGCCCAGATCCAAGGTGTCATCACCAAGCTGCGCAAGGTGATCGGCAAGGATATTCCCGTCATGGTGCTGGGGGAAACCGGCACCGGCAAGGAATTGCTGGCCCGCGCCATCCACGCCGACAGCCCGCGCCATGCCGGGCCCTTCATCGCGGTCAACTGCGCCTCGATACCGGAGACGCTGATCGAATCCGAGCTGTTCGGCTACGAGGAAGGCGCCTTTACCGGCGCCCGCAAGAAGGGCGGTATCGGCAAGATGCTGCTGGCCAACGGCGGCACCCTCTTCCTCGATGAAATCGGCGATATGCCCTTGCACCTGCAGGCGCGCATGCTGCGGGCGCTGCAGGAGCGCGCCGTTACGCCGCTGGGCAGCAGCAAGGTGATCCACGTCGATGTGTCCGTGATCTGCGCCACCAATCGCAATATGCGGGAACAGGTGGCCAATGGCTTGTTCCGGGAGGACCTTTACTACCGCCTGAACGGCCTCGTGGTGCGGCTGCCGGCCTTGCGCGAGCGCAGCGACCTCGATGTGGTGGCCAACAAGCTGTTGCGCGAGGGCCAGGCCAGCGGGGGACCGCGCATCAAGGACTCGGTCATGGCCATGTTCCGCAGCTATCACTGGCCGGGCAATATCCGCCAGCTCGGCAACCTGCTGCGCACCGCGCGGCTGATGGCCGAAGGCGAGGCGGAGATCACCGAGGACCACCTGCCCGACGACTTCCTGGAAGACCGGCTGGCGCGCCAGGCCACCCACCCCGCGCACGGCGCCACGGTGGCACCAGACGCCGCACCGGACGGCGAGCGCGCCGCGGGGGCGGCGCCCCGCGCGCAGCCCACCCGCCTGGCCGACGTCGAGGCGCTGGCCATCGTCGCCGCGGTCAAGGCGCACCACGGCAATATTTCCGCGGCGGCCAAGGCGCTCGGCATCTCGCGCAATACGGTGTACCGGAAGCTGGACGAGGCCAACGCGCTGCCGCAGCAGGATGGCTGAGACGGCAGCCGTGTGCGCCGGCTGGCGCTCAGGCCAGCGGCTCGCCGTTCATCCACAGGTCTTCCAGTTCGCGCCAGGCGTGCTGCACATTCAAGGGATGGCGCGAAGCGAAATAGCGCCAATGGCGGTACGGCCCGGCGGCGGCCGGGCTGAGCACGCGCGCCGCATCGCCCCCTGCTTCCAGTGCGGCGGCGACACCGCCGGCCAACGCGTCCAGGTAGGCCAGCGTGGGCGCCAGCGTTTGCGCCGGCGTGCCCGGCGCGGTGCCCACCACGATATCGGCGGGTAGCGCAGACACGGCGCGCAGCGCGCGCCGCCAGCCTTGCAGGGAAGCCTCCTGCATCTCCGGAACGCGGTCGCGGTAGGCCAGGCCGCCCACGCATAACAGCCGCCGCCGTGGCGCATACAGCACAGTATCCGCAGCGCTATGCGCCCCCGCGTGGACCTGCACTTCCCATGCGGTGGCGCCGGTCTGCAGGCGATCGCCATGGCGCAAGCCGGGTTCAGGCAACACGATCCGCGTGCCGCGCATCGCGGCTGGCCCCAGTTGCGCGGACAGCCGGGCCAGGCACGCCTCGCAGCGCTGCCGCATCAGGCCAGCGGTGGCGGCAGAGGCCAGGAACGCGGGGCGCGGCCGCAAGCGAGCGAACGCCGCGTTGGCCAGCACGTTCTCGGGATGCGCATGGGTGTTGACCACCCAGCGCACCGGCTCGGGCGTCACCGCCCGGATCGCCGCCAGCAGCCCGTTCCCCCAGGCCAGATGCGGGCCCGGGTCGACCACCAGCACCCCGGCTCCGGTCACATGGACCAGGGTCGGCACCACCTCCCCGGCATTGGCCCGCGCCACCTCGGCGTTGGCTGCGCTGGCCACATACACACCAGGCTGCAACCTCGCCAGCACCACGCGGCCCAATGCCGCGGCCGGTCCGGCGCCGCCGAGCGCCATCGCCAGCAGGGCGCCCATGAATCCGCGCCGGGCGGGATCCGTCACCGCTGCCGGCCCGCCGCGCGGATGGCGGCACGCAGGGCCTCGGCCATGGCACCGGCGGGCACGTGTCCGCCAGGCACCCAGACCAGCCGCGCCCGGGGCATGACGGCCTGCAAACGCAGAGCGTTGGCCGGCCGGCAGACCGCATCGGCACGGCCATGCAGCAAGGTCACCGGCACGTCCCGCGCGCCGATCTGCGCCGCCGCCTTCAGCAGCGCCGGCTTGCCCAGTCCGGCGCGGCGGCGCAGGTAATGCGCCTGGACCCGGTATTTGTTCACCGCTGCCATGCGCTCGCGCCACGGCTGGCGCACCGGCCGCGTCCGGCCAAGACCCAGCATCCGCCGTTCGGCGCGCTGCCACTGTCCGGCAGTGTCCAGTTTTTGAACAGTCGTACCACTTTGCAACACTTGCGACACAGTGAGCAGGCGGGCCCGGGCATCGGACGACCGCACGCCCCTTGCCATGACGCGCCGCAGCATCGCGCCGCCGCGCGGGGAAAAGAGCCGATGGATATCGTCGCGGCCAGTCAGGAAAGCGCCCCGCAGGACCAGGGCCGCCACCGCATCGGGATAGCGCGCGGCATAGGCCAGCGCCAGCGCTGCTCCCCAGGATCCGCCCACCACGCCCCAGCGCTGGACGCCAAGCGCCTGGCGCAGCTGCTCCAGGTCTGCCAGCAGCACGCCCGCCGTATTCCGGCGCAGCGTCCCGGCGGGCCGCGAACGGCCCGCGCCACGCTGGTCGGGCATCACCACGCGGTGCCGCAACGGATCGAACCACGCCACCATCGACGGGCTGCAGCCGCTGCCCGGCCCGCCATGAAGCACCAGCCATGGATCGCCCGTGGCCGGCCCCGCCTGCCGCACATGCATGCGGTGGCCATCCCGCATGCGGAGGAAAGAACAGTGGGACGGCGGCGGCGCTGCGGGCATGGATGTTGCCTCGGAAAGAACGCGGCGATGTCCGCCGCAAGACCACACGCTGCATTCACTAACTATGCCACCCCGAGGAGGAGACATGAACTGGACCACCCCCGCCTACAAAGAACTACGCCTGGGTTTCGAAATCACGATGTACATCGCCAACCGCTGAGCCTCTTTGCCTGAACGCGCCAACCTGGCAAGGCCCGCTCCCCGCGGGCCTTTTTTCTCGCTGGCGGGCTTTTTGCTCTTCGACTCTGTCACGAACCCTATCGATACGCGTCATGACAATACTCCGGGTCCTGGGATCGGCCGCAGGCGGTGGCTTTCCCCAGTGGAACTGCAACTGCCGCCATTGCGATGGCGTACGCAACGGCACGCTGCGCGCCACGCCGCGCACGCAGTCATCGATCGCCTTACGCGACGCAGGACAGGACTGGGTGCTGGTCAACGCCTCGCCCGACATCCTCGAGCAACTGCGCCAGTCGCCAGCGCTGCAGCCGGCGCGCCAGCCGCGCGACACCGGCATTGCCGGGGTGGTGCTGATGGATGCGCAGATCGATCACGTGACCGGCCTCTTGATGTTGCGCGAGCATCGGCAGGCGCTGCCGGTCTACGCCACCGCGGCGGTCCTGCAGGATCTCGCCACAGCATTCCCGCTGACACGCATGCTGTCGCACTACTGCGGGCTGGACACGCACACGCTGGCCCTGGACGACGCGCCCTTCACGGTGCCGCCGCTCCATGGCGTGATGCTGACGGCGGTGCCGCTGGAGAGCAAGGCGCCGCCCTATTCCCCCAACCGCAACGCGCCGCAGCGTGGCGACAATATCGGGCTGCGCATTGTCGATGCCGCCACCGGCCGGCGCGCCTTCTATGCGCCCGGGCTGGGCCGCATCGAGCCGCGCGTGCTCGACGAACTGCAGCGCGCCGACGTAGTGCTGGTGGACGGCACCTGCTGGCGCGACGATGAGATGCAGCAGCTTGGCTTCTCCGCCAAGACCGCCGCGGACATGGGGCATCTCGCGCTGTCCGGCCCGGGCGGCATGATCGAGACGCTCGACCGCCTGCCCGCGGCACGCAAGATCCTGATCCACATCAACAACACCAACCCGATCCTGGTGGACGACTCGCCGCAGCGCGGCCTGCTGGCGGACCACGGCATCGAGGTGGCCTACGACGGCATGGAAATCACGCTATGACACAAGCCACGGCCTGGAGCCCCGCCGAATTCGAAGCGCGCCTGCGCGCGAAAGAGACCGGCTATCACATTCACCACCCGTTCAACCTGCGCATGGCGGCCGGGCAATGCACGCCGGCGCAGATTCGCGCCTGGGTGGCCAACCGCTTCTACTACCAGACCAGCATCCCGCTCAAGGACGCTGCCGTGCTCTCCAACTGCCCCGACCGCGCCACGCGCCGCGAGTGGGTCGTGCGCATCCTGGACCATGACGGCACAGACACCCAGGAGGGCGGCATCGAAGCCTGGCTGCGGCTGGGCCTGGCGGTGGGACTCACGCGGGACGCGCTGTGGTCGCACCGGCACGTGCTGCCCGGCGTGCGCTTCGCCGTCGACGCCTATGTGAACTTCGCGCGGCGCGCGCCCTGGCAGGAGGCCGTGTGCTCCTCGCTGACCGAGATGTTCGCCCCGGAAATCCACAAGGAGCGCCTGGCCGGCTGGCCGGGGCACTATCCGTGGATCGAAGCGCAGGGGCTGGATTATTTCCGCTCGCGCATTCCGCTTGCGCAGCGCGACGTCGATCACGGCCTGCGCGTGACGCTCGGCTACTTCCGCACGCCGGAGCAGCAGCAGCGCGCGCTGGACATCCTGCAATTCAAGCTCGACATCCTGTGGTCGATGCTCGACGCCATCCAACTCGCCCAACCATGACCCCGACCGAAGCCGACCTGACCAAGCCGACGCTGCACCGGACCTTTCGCCTGCAGTGGGAAGACGCCCAGCAGAGCTGGATCCTGCTGTATCCGGAAGGCATGGTCACGCTCAACGACAGCGCGGCTGCCATCCTGCAGCGCTGCGACGGCAGCCACACTCTCGACATGCTGATCGACGACCTGCAGTCCGCCTTCGGCGTGCAGGGCATCGCACCGGAGGTACACGCCTTTGTCAAACATGCCATCGAACGCGGCTGGCTGGTCTGAGCCGCCAGCAGCCATGGCGCCACCCGGGCCGCCGCTATGGCTGCTGGCGGAACTGACCTACCGCTGCCCGCTCCATTGCGCCTTCTGCTCAAACCCGGTGGACTATGCCCGGCATGATGCCGAGCTCGACACCGCGCAGTGGCGCGACGTCTTCACCCAGGCGCGCGCACTGGGCGCCGTGCAACTGGGCCTGTCGGGCGGCGAACCCCTGCTGCGCAAAGACCTGGAAACACTGGTCGGACATGCCCACGGGCTGGGCTTCTACACCAACCTCATCACCTCCGGCATCGGCCTCACGGATGCACGGCTGGCCGCCTTGCGCGTTGCCGGGCTCGACCATATCCAGCTATCGTTCCAGGACTCCACGCGCGAACTCAACGATTTTCTCTCCAGTACCCGCACCTTCGACCTGAAGCAGCGCGTGGCCCGCCTGATCAAGGCGCACGGCTATCCGATGGTGATGAACTGCGTGCTGCACCGGCATAACCTGCCCCACGTCGGCGCCATCATCGAGATGGCGCTGGAGATGGGCGCCGAATACCTGGAACTGGCCAACACCCAATACTACGGATGGGCCTGGGAGAACCGGCAGGCGCTGATGCCCACGCATGAGCAACTGCGCGAAGCCGAAGCGGTCGTGAATGCCTACCGCGCGCGCATCGGCAACCGGTGCAAGATCCTGTTCGTGGTGCCCGATTACTTCGAGCAACGGCCCAAGAAATGCATGAACGGGTGGGGCACCACCTTCCTTGGCGTGGCGCCCGACGGCGTCGCGCTGCCCTGCCACGCGGCCCGCATGCTGCCCGGGCTCGACCTGCCGAACGTCACCACGCGATCGCTGCGTGAAATATGGCGCGACAGCGACGCCTTCCAGCGTTTTCGCGGCACGCACTGGCTGCCGCAGCCTTGCCGATCCTGCGACTCGCAGGCGCAAGACCATGGCGGGTGCCGCTGTCAGGCGTTCCTGCTGACCGGCGATGCCGCCGCCACGGATCCGGTCTGCGATCGGTCGGGAGAACATGGGAAGGTCATGGAGATCGTGCTACAGGGCAGGCTGGCCGAGGCGCAGGCGCGCGCACGGGGGCACGGGATGGTCTTCCGCAGCGATGGGAATTCGCTCAGGCTGAGCAGCGAAGCTGGCTGCGCCGGCAGAAAAAGCGCCAAATAGAAAATTCGAAAATTCGAAAATTCGAAAATTCGAAAATTCGAAAACTCGAAAAATCGAAAAATCGAAAAATCGAAAACAGAAAAATCAAAGACGTTTCACACCGTGCCTGGGCAGCCATGCGGGCCGATGTGAAACGTCCTTGCGAATCCTTCCTTCGTATCCGGTTTTTATCCGACCGTCAGGCCTGACACCGGTCTATTCCAAGGCTCATCCGATACTCACCCGATGCTCACCCGATACTCAGAACCCACTCTGCCAGCTTCCTGGCATCAGTCTCGCTGAGATTGTCGTGTGGCGGCATGGGAATCCGTCCCCAAACGCCTTTCCCGCCCTCACGGATCTTTTTCGCGAGCCGCTCGGGTGCTTCCCCGTCGCCCTTGTACTTGCCCGCCACCTCGGCAAAGCCTGGCCCGACTACCTTGGTCTTCATGCCATGACAAGAAAAGCAGCCGCTCTTGTCAGCCAGCGCCTGCATATCGGGCGCCGCTTCGACACGGGCGGCACACAGCATCATCGTCACCACCACCACGGTGCCCGTCAACGACAGGAATCCTCTCGCCTTCTGCATATCTACGTCCCAATGCTCTGATCATCGACCCGCCCTCGCGCGTGCCGGCGCCGGTGTGCGATGCCGGCACGCGCAGGACAGCTACGCTACATGGTGTCCGGCAACATTCAGCTCTTGTGCAGCTTGAACACCCACACCGATCCGCCCTGCTCCAGGAAATTCACGCGCTTGGCGACTTCCCCGCCCCACAGCGGCACGGCGCCGCCCCAGCCCGACACCACCGCCACATACTGCTCGCCGCCCTCCTCCCAGGTGACCGGCGGCGCCACCACGCCGCTGCCGGTCTGGAACTTCCACAGTTCCTTCCCGGTCTTGGCATCCGCGGCCTTCAGGTAGCCCTCCGGCGTGCCCCAGAACACCAGCCCGCCGGCGGTGGTCATCACCCCGCCCCACAGTGGCGCGTAGTTCTTGACTTCCCACTCGATCTTGCCGGTCTTGGGGTTGATCGCGCGCAGCGAGCCGATGTAGTCCTCGTTGAGCGGATGGATGGTGAAGCCGGCGCCGAGGAACGCGGCGCCCTTCTTGTAGCCCACGGGTTCGTTCCAGATATCCATGCCCCATTCATTGGCCGGCACATAGAACAGGCCGGTCTGCGGGCTGTAGGCCATCGGCTGCTGGTTCTTGCCGCCGAGGAAGCCCGGCGCGGCGAACACGGACTGGCCCTTCTTCGGATCGCCGCCCGCCGCCGGGTCGCCCGGCCGGCTTTCCGCGATCATGTTGGGTCGTCCGGTCTTGAGGTCGATGCTGCTGGCCCAGGTGATCTTCTTGACGAAGGGAAAGGCGTTCACCAGCTTGCCGCTGGTGGCGTCATTGACATAGAAGAAGCCGTTGCGGTCGGCCTTGCCGCCCAAGCGCTTCCCATCCTGGTCGAAGGTCACGAACTCATTGACGCCGTCGAAATCCCAGCCATCGTTAGGCGTGTTCTGGTAATGCCATACGATCTTGCCGGTGGCGGGGTCGAGCGCCACGGTCGAGGCCGAATACAGGTTGTCGCCCTTGCGCATGTGGCTGTTCCACGGCCCCGGGTTGCCGGTGCCGAAGTAGGCAAGGCCGGTCTGCGGATCGTAGGTGCCGCCAAGCCAGGTGGCCGCGCCGCCGGTCTTCCAGGTCTCGCCGGGCCAGCTGGCGTTCTGGGTGCCGGTCACACCGTTCTCGGTCTTGTTGCCGTCCTTGTCATACTTGTAGCCCATATGGCCTTCCACCACTGGCCTGGACCACACCATCTGCCCGGTCTTGGCGTCGCGTGCCTCGACCCGTCCCACCACGCCGAACTCGCCGCCCGAGATGCCGGTCAGCACCATGCCTTTGACGATCAGGGGGGCCGCCGTGTAAGAGTATCCGGCAGCATAGTCTTCGATCTTCTCCTTCCACACCACCTTGCCGGTCTTCTGGTCCAGCGCCACCAGTTGCGCATCGAGCGTGCCGAAGATCACCAGGTTGTCGTACAGGGCCGCGCCACGGTTGACCACGTCGCAGCAGGGCATGATGCCTTCGGGCAGGCGGTGCTCATATTTCCACAGCTTGGTGCCTGTCTTCAGGTCGAGCGCGTAGATGCGGGAATAGGAGGCGGTCACGAACATCTTGCCGTCGTGGATCAACGGCTGCGCTTCCTGCCCGCGCTGCTTCTCGCCGCCGAAAGAGAACGACCACGCCGGCACCAGCTGGCTGATGTTCTTGGTGTTGATGCGGTTCAGCGTGGAAAAGCGCTGGCCTTGCGGGCCCATCCCCCACGACAGCACGTCGCCCGGCGACTTCGCGTCGTTCTCGATCATGGCATCGGTCACCGCGGCCTGCGCCACCAGGCTCGCGGTTGTCGCCGCGAGCACCATCATCACGCGTAACGTCCTCATTGTCTGCTCCTCTGTCTTGTTGTCGATCTTCGCCGGTGTGCCACGCACACCAGACGGACACTTGGCAATTCCCATGCCAAGGGAAAACACCCGCATCCGGGCCCATAGCAGCCCGATAGCGGCCCCATCGCGGCCTACGGATGCCTTGATGGCGTACCAGCGCGGAACACTCCGTTGCCGTTGTTGCGGAATTGAACAGCACACCTGCCCTGACTCAGCGTCCCAGCGCGGCGTCCTCATACGCCGGGTAGAGGTGCGTCACATTGCGCAAGTACTCCGCCGGCATGGCGCCCCAGTGGGCATATGCCTGCGGCACCGGCATGGCGATCACCTCGGCCAGGTCGCGCCCCTGGGATGCCGCCTGGGTCATGCGGGCATCCAGCCACTGCAGGTAGCCGCGTGTCTGCGCGATGGCATCCGCGCTGCCGAGCGCCGGCCCGTGGCTGGGGATCAGCAGCCGCGCGCCGCTGTCGCGCAGCAGCGCCTGCAATTGGTCCAGGCTGGCCAGCCAGCGCTTGAGATCCGCGTGGGGCGTGGTCGGCACGCGCTCGCGGAACGCCACACCGCCCGCGAACACAATGCCGGCGCTGCGGTCCACGATCACCAGGTCGTCGGCGGTGTGGCCGTCCATCCGGATCAGATCAAAGGTGTGCCTGCCGATCGTGCGCCGGCCCGGGGTCAGCACGTGGCGCGGCGGCGCCGGTTCGGTGTCGCGCATCCAGTTGCCGCACAGGCGATAGAGGTTGTCGGCATAGGCAGGCCCTTCGCGCCGGGCGCCGTCGATGGTGCCGGCCAGCGCGCTGGCGCCCACGTCGGCATAGGCCTGGTTGCCGAAGAAGTAGTCCGGATGCAGGTTGAGATTGAGCACCAGCCGTACCGGCGCCGCCGTGACCGAAGCAATGGCGCGGCGCTGCTGCTCGCCATATTGGCGCGATGGCCCGGTATTGATCACCACCACGCCATCACCCGTGTCGATAAAGGCGGTGTTGATGATGTTGCAGCCGTTGTCCGGCGCGAAATCCGCGTTCGCCCCTTCCAGCAGCCACACGTCGGCGGCCACCTGGCGCGGCGCCAGGCGATAGTCCCCTGCGTCCCCTGCCTGCGCCAGCGCCGCCTGCGCTGCCAGCCATAGCAGGATGCCGAGCACGCGCTTCATGGCGTCACCTGCGCCGCAAACCGGTTGCCGTTGTTATCGCGTCCGGTCACCGTCATGCCGCGCTCGATGGCCCCGCGCAGATCGAAGGAGAAGATCGGGTTTTCAGCGACCGGTTCGTATAGCGTCAGCCGCAGCATCGCTTGCCGCGTGGCGTCGAGCAGGTTCAGCGACTCCACATGGAAAGCTGGGATGCCGGCCACCAGCCCGGTGTCCATCGGGTGCATCACGCGTAGGCGCACCCGGGCACCCGCGCCGCCGAGGCCGGGAAACACGCGCGACTCGACCCGGTTCAGCGTGGTGCTCCATGAGCCATCACGGCGGGTAGCGCCCGGCACCGTGCAGCCGCCGCCGCTGGCATCCACCATCACCCCGCCCACATGCCACACGCCGTCCGGCGTGCGGGCTGCCACGCGCACCGGCGAGGCCTGCTCCAGCTTGAAGCGCAACGACAGCGAGGGACGCACCTTGAGCGGCTCGAACTCCAGCACCTTGCGGATCGGGTTGCGGTCCACCATCACCACGACGCGATCCACCTCGCCGAGCGCCGATGCATCGAAGGCGATCGGCACCCGCATCGGATCTTCGGCAAAGGCCGGCCCGGTGACCTTGACGCGGCTGTCGAACACGAACGGCGCCTGCTGCAGCGCTTCCTTGCGCACCAGCGGCCATTGCGGCGACTGCAACGGATCGCGGCTCTCAGATGCCCACGCGCCCGCCGCAGCCAACGCCAGGCAAGCTGCCAGCGGCATGGCGCGCCTCATGCCGCCCCCCCGGCCTGGCGCACGCGGCGCGCCACCCCGCGCTGCGGGTCGTAGCCGAGCAGCGCCAAGGCGAAAAACACTGCCGTGCAACCGGCCACCACCGCGAGGCTGACTGGCGCGGCCTGCCCGTACAGGGCGAAGCGGATCGCTTCCACGGCATGGGTGAAGGGATTGAAGCGCGCGAGCTGGTAGACCACGGTGGCGCCGGACTCCTCCAGCTTCCAGAGCGGATACAGCGCCGAGCTGATGAAGAACATCGGGAAGATCACGAAGTTCATGGTGCCGGCGAAGTTCTCCAGCTGCCGCACGTGCACCGACAGCAGCAAGCCCAACGCCCCCAGCATCAGCGCGGCCAGCACCATCACGGCCAGCGCGCCGGGCAGGCACGCCGGCGCGAACGTCACGTCGAAGGCCATGGCGACAAGCAGGAAAGCGATCATCTGCAGCAAGGAAAGCAAGGTGCCGGCGGCCAGCTTGCAGGCCAGCAGCCAGGCCCTGGGCAGCGGCGCGGTCAGCAGCAAGCGCATCACGCCCATCTCGCGGTCGTACACCATCGCCAGCGAGGACTGCATGCCGTTGAACAGCGCGATCATGCCGAGCAGGCCGGGCGTGACAAAGACCTTGTATTCGACATAGGTGTCATAGGGCGGCACGATGGCAACGCCGAGCGCGTTCTGGAAGCCGGCCGCGAAGACCAGCAGCCACAGCAGCGGCCGCACCAGCGACGAGAACAACCGCCCGGGCTGCCGGAAGAACTTGTGCAGTTCGCGCCCGGACACCGCGCGCAAGGCGCGCCAGGCGTGGATCAGGGTGGTAGTCATGGCTCGGGCGTCGCCTCCTTATTTGCCTGGCCGGCACGCGGTGTCGGCGGCGTCGGCGCCCAGCGTGTCGAGGTTGTTTTTCGGATGCAGCACGCCTTCCACCGGGGCCACGCCGACCACGCCGTCGGGATGCGCCAGCAGGACCGGCTGGCGCAGCTGGTGGTCCCAGCGCCGGAAGGACAGCGGCGGCCCCTTGAAGCCATCCACCACGACCGCTTCGGTGACCAGCGCCTCGGCCTGCCCGGCAAAGCCGCCCTTGGGCTGCCGCGCCACGCTTTCGGCAATCGCCTTCACGGCCACCCACGCAGCCCAGTCGTAGCCGGTCATGGGGCGGCCCGCCGCCTTGATAAAACGCCGGTTCAGCTGCGGCCCGCCGTTGCGCTCCCATGCCCAGTGCCAGGCCTGGGCGCTCAGCCCGCTGGCACCCACCACCGGGCGCGGCAACTGGGTGGCATAGGGCACGCTGCGCGCGAACTCCCCATCTGCATCGGCCACCACCACCACGTCGTAGTCCACGCCGGTGGTCAGCAGGCTGAGATTGCCCAGCTCGCGCTCGCGCGGATCGTTCGACAGCTTGAACGCGCGCTGCGCCGACCACGCAATGCCGAAGCGGCGGGCGGCCTGCGTGAGCACGGCGCGCTGCGCCGCGTCTTCCGGGGATGGCCCGCTCAGCAACAGCGCACGGCGCCATTTGCGCAGCGCCAGGTATTGCATTAGCGCATCCGCCTGCATGCGCTGGCTGGGCAGCGTGTGGAGCAGGTGCGGCGCGCAGCCAGCGCCGCGCAGTTCATCGTCGGCGGCGGAAACGTTGAACAGCAGCGCTTCGCCGGGCTTGACCGCGCGCGCCGCCAGCCTGACCGCCGGAGCCGGCAGGTCGAGCAGGATGAAGCGCGTGCCCTGGCGCGCCAGCGCGGCCACCATGGGGCCCACCTCGGCTTCGCTGCTGGCCTCCTGCGCATCGAGCCGCAAGACCTGCCCGGCGGCTTCCAGCGCAAAGCGCGATTCCGCCGCTGCCACGCGTGCGCCGTCCACCGGACGTCCTTGCGGCTGGCCGGGATAACGCTGCTCCATCCGCCTGGGCGCATAGCGCGCATCCCCGGCCATGGAAACCACCGCCACCCGTACCTCAGCCGCGTGCGCGGTGGCCCCCAGCCACGCCAACACGGCCAGCCAGCGCAGCCCGGTCGCCGGGCTAATCATCGATCGCCACCGAATGCGGCACCCTGCCCGCCTTGAGCGTGGTCACGGCCTTGTTGCTTGCGGTGTCGACCACGCTGACGTCATCCGAGAGCCCGTTGGCCACGTAGAGCAAGGCGTTATCGCGCGTCAGCGCCAGGCCCCAGGCGCGGCGGCCCACCAGCACGTAGTCCAGCACCCGGCGCGAAGCCACATCCACCACGGCCACGCGATTGGCGCGGCCCAGCCCGATATAGGCGCGCTTGCCATCGCTGCTGGCGACCAGCCCGACCGGGGTCACGTCCTCGGCACGCAAGCCCTTGGGCGTGAAAGCGATGGTCTGCACCACCTCCAGCGTATCGGTGCGGATCACGCTCACGCTGGCGGCCAGTTCGTTGGTCACCCACAGCTCCTTGCCGTCCATGGCGAGCAGCAGGCGGCGCGGGCGGTTGCCGACCTGGATATTCCTGACCAGCTTGCGCGACGCCACGTCGATCACATGGACCAGATTGGCCACTTCCGAGGTGACGTACACCCGCTTGCCGTCCGGGCTGGCCTTCACGCCCTCCGGCTCTTCGCCCACCTTGATGGCAAACACCTTCTTGCCGGACGCGATGTCGTAGGCCGACAGCAATCCGTCCTCCTCGTTGGAGACGTAGAGCGTGCGGCCGTCGGGACTGAGGTCGAACAGTTCCGGATCGTCGCCGACCGGCAGCGAGGCCACGGTCTTGCGGCTCGCCACGTCGACCACGTCCACCCGGCTATCGTCGCTGCAGGCCACATAAAGGCGCCGCCGGTCCGGCGACAGCTGCAGGTGGCGCGGGCGCTTGCATTGCCGCCAGACGGCGATCAGTTGCCTGCTGGCGGCGCTATAGGCGGCCACGGCATCGTCTTTCTCGCTGGAGACGAAGACCTGCCCGGTGGCATTGCGGCTTTCGGCAGCACCGGCCACGCCGGCGGCAATCAGCAGCAGCATGGCGGCCACAGTGGCGCAGGCGATAAAGCCAAGGGAGGGCGGCTTGTTCATGCCGGGACGCGCTCGGTGGCTCGCTCGGCGGCACGGATTGGCGATGCGGGGAAGGCAGTCAGGGCCAGGAAGGCCTGCTCCAGGCTGTCACGCTCGGCTGCGCCGCGTAGCGCGGCCGGGGTGCCATCGAAACGCACCGCGCCGCGATGCAGCACGATCACGCGGTCCGCCTGCTCCACCTCCTGCACCAGGTGCGTGGCCCACAGCACGCCGGCCTGCGCCTGCGCGGCAAGCCGGCGCGCATCGGCAACGAGCTGCGCGCGCGAGGCCGGATCGAGCCCGACCGTGGGCTCGTCCATCAGCAGCACGGCAGGCTCGTGCAACAGCGCGCGCGCCAGCTCCACCTTGCGCCGGTTGCCGCCCGAGAGCTCGCGCACGGACGCCGCGGCCCGCTCGGCCAGGCCGAAATCCTCCAGCAGCCGGGCAATCCGCCCGGCGGCAACGCGGCGCGCCAGCCCGTGCAGGCCGGCATGGAAATGCAGGTTGGACAAGACCGACAAGTCCAGGTCGATGGCTGGCTGCTGGAACACGATGCCGAGCCGGGCCAGCGCGCGCACCGGGTGGCGCCGCATATCCACCCCCACGACCGTGACCCGCCCCGCGTCGGGCACGAACAAGCCGCTGAGGATCTGGAACAGCGTGGTCTTGCCTGCGCCGTTGGGGCCCAGCAGCGCGACGAATTCGCCGCGCCGCACGTCGAGCGAAACGCCGTCCAGCGCATGCTGGTCGCCAAAGCGCTTGCGCACGGCCTCACAGTGCAGTGCCAGCTGGGATTCCGGGGCCATCACAGGTGCTCCTTCGGCAGCGCCGTGCCCACCCGCTCGGCGAAGCGCCGCTCCACGTCCCAGGCGCGCTGCAGGTAGGCTTCGTACCGGGCGGTGTTCATATAGGTCAGTTCCTGGTCGTACCTGGCCAGCTCGGCCACGTGGCGGGGCTGGTACATGGCGCTGCGGAACGCGTCGTGCAGGCGGCTGACGATCAGCGGGTCGGTGCCGCGCGGCACGCCGATGCCATAGGGCGAATTGTGGATCGCGTGGTCGAAACCCAGCTCGCTGACGGTCGGCACCTCGGGCCAGCGCGCCGAGCGCTGCGCGCTGAACACGGCCAGCAGGCGCATCCGCCCGCTGTCCACGAAGGGCGCGAAGCCGGTCGAATTCACGCCCGCCATCAGCGAGCCATTGGCCACCGCCAGCATCTGGTCCGCGGTGCCGCGGTAAGGCACGTGCACGTAGCGCACGCCGCTGCGCCCGAGCACATCCTCCATGGCGAGGTGCGCGGTGGTGCCGATGCCGGTGGAACCCACCGTCAGCGCCCCGGGATGGGCACGGCCCCAGGCAATCAGGTCATCCAGCGTATGGAAGGGGCTGTCCGCGGGCACCACGATGCCGAAGGTGTAGCCGGAGATCATCAGCACCGGCTGGATGTCGCGCAGCGGCTGCCACGCGGTTTTCTGCTGATGCGGGAAGCGATAGACCGTGAGCGGCAACTGGCCGATGGTGTAGCCATCCGGCCGCGCGGCGGCAAGCGCGCCGCCCACCAGCGTGCCGCCGGCGCCTGGCTTGTTCTCCACCACGATGGGCTGGCCGAGCTCGCGCCCGGCCAGCTCCGCCAGCACCCGCATCGAGATATCGGTGGCACCGCCCGCCGGCCATGGCACGATCAACGTGATCGGGCGCACCGGAAAGCGTTGCGCGTCCTGCGCCGGCGCGGCCAGCGCACTGGCCAGCCCATGGGACAGCCCCAGACAGAGCAGCAGCGCGAAAGCAAGGCGACGAAGCATGGCGTGGCAGGCGGTGGAAGTGTTCATGCCGGTTAGAGGAGCAAGGCCGATACCATCTGCGGTGCAGCATGAGCGCTGTGCGCCGCCAGGCGTTCTCCGGCATCGTCCTGGGGGGGCGCCTGCCAATCAAGCAGGGACGCGCGTTGTGCAGTGCGCTGGCGAGCGTTGTACCGCCACGGAACACGGCTTGCGCGCGCGGGGCAACGCTGTCCTGTTTTGGCACAGAGGCTCAGCCGAAGCCGTGCTCCACCGCATAGCGATGCATTTCGACCCGGTTGGCCAGGCCCATCTTCTTGCGGATCAGCGTCTGGTAGTTCGCCACCGTCTTGGTGCTGAGGTAGAGCTGCGCGGCCACTTCCTCGATCGCCGTGCCGCGCGCAAACAGGCGGAACACGTCGAACTCGCGCGGCGACAAGGCCAGGTGGGGCGGCAGCTGGCTACCGGCATCGACCAGGCCCGCGACATCGTCGGACAGCGCCTGCCGCCCGTTGGCCACCTTGCGCACCGCATCCACCAGGGCCTGCGGCGCGCTGCTCTTGGTCAGGTAGCCGGCGGCGCCGGCCCGCATGGCCTGGCTAACGATGGCGGCGCTGTCGTGCATGCTGAACACCAGGATCCGCAATGCTGGCACCCGCGCGCCGAGGCGCTGCAGCACTTCCATGCCGCCGCGCCCGGGCATCGACAAGTCGAGGATCAGCACGTCGGCGCGATGCTGCGTCAGCCAGGCGTAGGCGGCATCGCTATCGCCGAACTCGGCCACGACGCGCACCCCTTGCTCGAGTTCGAGCAGCCGCCGGTATCCGGTGCGCACTACCGCGTGATCATCGGCAAGGACTACGTCGATCGTTTTCATTCGCTCTGGCTCCCATGCGGTTGACCCGCCTTGGCCAAGGCCTGCGGCACAAGCGGAAAGCTCGCACTCAGGCGGCAGCCGGGTGTGGCGAGGGCCGCGGCGCAGGCAGGTTCGATGCGCAGCGTGCCGAGATGGGCCCATGCACGCTCCTGCATGCCCCGCAGGCCATGACTGCGCTGCAGGGCCGCGGCGACGTCGGCAATGCCCTGGCCGTCGTCCTCCACGCTCCAGCACACCGCTTGCCCGGCGGCCGTGGCAGCAATGCGGATCGCCACCCGCTGTGCGCCGGCATGGCGCATCACGTTGGTCAGCGCTTCCTGCGTCATGCGGTACAGCGTCAGGATCAGGTCCGGGCCCGGCGCCACCCCGCCAAGCGCCACCGCATAGTCCACCTGCACCTGCTGGCCCGGCTGGTCGCGCCAGGCTTGCACCAGATCCTGCAGCAGGCGCTCCACCGAAGCCAGCCGGCCGTCGGGCTGCACGCCGTGCGGCCGCAGCCGGTGCAGCAGATGGCGCACCTCGTGCTGGATCCTGGCGCAATGCCCGGCCAGGTCGTTGGCCACGAGTTGCAGCACGGGCTCATGGACGCTCTTGCGCACCAGGTAGGCGGCATCGGCGCGCATCGCGGTGAGCACCTGGCCGAACTCGTCGTGCAGTTCCCGCGCCAGGCGCGCGCGCTCGCTTTCCTGGGCTGTCAGCAGCTTGCGGCTCAGGGCGCGGCGCTCTGCCTGGGTTTCGTCCAGCGTACCGGCCAGGTGGTTGAGCGCGCGGCGCAGTTGGTCCATCTCGCGCGTGCGCATGGGCGGCAGGCGGGCACTGTAGTCCTTGTCTTCGTAGACCCGGATCGCCGCCAGGATCTGTTGCAGGGGCGCGAGGGCCCGTCCCAGGGCCCAATGGATGCCAAGCAGCAGCAGCGCGCCATAGACCGCCAGCACGGCGAGGTTGCCGGCCATGTCGCCGCTGGCTTCCCGGATTTCGCTCTGCGGATTCCAGCGCAAGGCGGCGCGGTAGGTGGCACCGTCGCGGGTGTGGATCTGCCACCTGCTTTCCAGCCGCGCCGCATCTGCCCCGAACCCCGGAAGGGCAAGCAGGCCGCCCAGGGGGAAGCTATCCCGTGGCTGCGGCTCGCTCACCAGCACCTGGCCCGTTGCATCCTCCAGATGCAGCCACAGGTGGCGCATTTGCGCCGATGCGTTGATGGTGCGTAGGGCGGCAAGGTGCGCCTCGCGCTCGGCCGGCGCCGCCGTCTGCAAGGCCGACAGGCGCGGAATCAGCTGCGCCATGGCGTGCGCACCACGCCGCTCGTCGCCGATGGCGCGCGCCGCGAGCCATAGCGCGACCACCAGCGCGCAGCACAGGCAGGCCGCACAGATCCAGATGGCGCGGCTTAACAGATAGCGAGACATCGTCATGGCTATGACGCCCCCCGGGAGGTTGCAGTGGACGGTAGGGATGGCCTGCGGATCGGGAGGTTTTCCCGAAGCCCGAGGTACGGAACCTGCTCCCCGTCCCTCAAGTTGTTTCCCCCAAGCCGGCACCCAGCGCAGGTGCCCCGGCCAATCATTCCGAGGAGATGCAAGATGCCAGCCAACCTACCTCCAAGCCGGCGCAGGGCCCCGCCGGGACGCGCAGCCCTGCGCCGCGGCGCGCCACGGCGCAGCGCGGCCACCGCCATCGCACTGGCCGTGGCATGGCTGGCCGCCCTGCCCGCTGTTGCACAACAGGACAGTGGTGTGCAATCCGGGGACAGTGCCACGCTGCCCGAAGTCATGGTGGTAGCCACCGCACCGCTGCCGGGCATTGGCGTGGACCGCGACCTGGTGCCGTACACGGTGCAGACGGTCAGTGGCGACGACCTGAACGGTTCGCGCACCGGCACCCTCGCCGACTACCTGGCGCGTCACTTCACCGGCGTCAACGTCAACGACATCCAGGGCAGCCCCTTCCAGACCGATGTCACCTACCGCGGCTTTCGCGCCTCGTCGATCCCGGGTGTGCCGCAAGGGCTGTCTATCTACCTGGACGAGATCCGCGTCAACGAGCCCTTCGGCGATGTGGTGAGCTGGGACATGATTCCCGAAGCCGCCCTGGAAGGCGTCTCGCTGGTCTCCAGCGCCAACCCCGCTTACGGCCTCAACACACTCGGCGGCGCGCTCGCCATGACCACCCGCTCTGGCCTCACTTCCCCCGGCTTCACCGCCGATCTCTCCTATGGCAGCGGCAACCGCAAGCGCGCCGACCTGTCGGGCGGCATCCGCAGCGACAGCGGCTGGCACGCCTTCGCCGCCGGCACCCTGTTCCAGGAACACGGCTGGCGCGATCATTCCGAAGGCCGGCTCGGCAACCTGTTCGTCAAGGCCGGGCACGAGAGCGAGGCCAACAGCTGGGACGTCTCCCTGCTGCACGGGCGCAGCACCCTGATCGGCAACGGCCTGGTGCCGAGCTACCGCGCGAGCGGCAATGCCATGCTGCCCGGGCTCTACGAGAGCAATCGCGGCGCCGTCTATACCTATCCCGACAAAACCGAGAACATGGTCACCCAGGCCGCCTTCAACAGCCGCCACTGGTTCGACGACAAGACCAGCGCCGCCGTGCTCGCCTATGTGCGCACCAGCCGCCGCGATACCACCAACGGGGACGTGAACCCGGTCTACGACGCCTACGCGGAAGACTGCGAAGATGGCTTCAAGGCCGACGGCAGCCCGCGCAAGGCCCGCTGCGGCTACACCCGGAGCGAAGGCGCGGCGCTGGATCCGGCGATGCTGAACACCACGCACATGTGGCAGCAGTCCGTCGGCATGGCGTTCAGTTTCGCCAAGGAGACGGAAAAACACCTGCTCAACGCCGGGCTGACGTTCGACCGCAGCCGCCTGACGTACTCGCAGTATGAGCAGCCAGGCACCTTTACCGACGACCGCGGCGTGATCGCGGACCCGAATGCACCGAACGAGCTGTTCTCCGGCGTCAGCGGCACCTCGCGCGCGATTGGCCTGTACTTGTCAGACACCTGGACCGTGACGCCCAGCACCTTCGTGACGGGTTCGGCCCGCTGGAACCACGTGGCCGTGAACAATACGCTGCGCAACAGCGACGGCAGCGAGCAGCCGAGCGAGAGCTTCACCTACCGCCGGTTCAACCCCGCTCTGGGCCTGACGCAGAAGCTGGGCGGCGGAGTCTCGGTATTTGGCGGCTATGCCCAGAACAACCGCGTGCCGACGGTGCTGGAGCTGGGTTGCGCCGATCCCGCCCAGCCCTGCCGCCTGCCCGCCGGCCTGCAGGCCGACCCTTACCTCAAGCAGGTCGTCTCGCACTCCTATGAAGTGGGCGCGCGCTGGCGGCCCTCGAAGGACACGGAGGTATCCGGCTCGTTCTACCGCATTGATAACCACGATGACATCCTCTTCTTGCGCGCCCCCAACACGCAGCAGGGCTACTTCGCCAACTTCGACCGGACCCGCAACCAGGGCTTCGACCTGTCCGCCCGGCAGCGTTTTGGCAATGTCACGCTGCGCCTCGGCTACAGCTATCTCGAAGCCACCTATCAGGCCACCGGGCAGCTCGCGGTGGGGGAACGGACCATCGGCGTCAAGCCGGGCATGCGCATGGCCGGCCTGCCGCGCCACACCGTCAAGCTGGGCGTGGACTGGCAGGCGCTGCCCGAACTGACCCTGGGCGCCGACCTGGTTGGCGTGTCAAGCAGCGTGACCAGCGGCAACGAAGACGGCCTGCGCGCCGACCCGCAGCCCGGCAAGGCGCCCAAGTACGCGGACTGGAGCACGCCCGGGTACGCCACGGTGAACCTGCGGGCGTCTTACCGCGTCAACAAGCATGTCGAGATCTATGCGCGCGTGGCCAACCTGTTCGACCGCCGTTACGAGACCTATGGCCAGATCTCTAACGACCTGTTTCCCAACGGCAATCTGCTGCGTCCGCACGTGACGCCGGAAGACAACGCCAGCGCGCTGTTCGTCGCGCCCGGCGCGCCGCGCAGCGCCTGGGTCGGCGTGGTTTACCGCATGTAATCCGACGAATGCAATCCGACGCATCCAATCCGACAATGGGCGCGCTCCTCGCCAGCGAAATCCGGGCAACTTACGCTGGCATGATGAGCGCGGAGCCGCCCGAGGTGTGGCAGGCCGATGACCTCCTCACCCCGGCACGGCTCGGTCGCGAGTTGATCAAGATGGCGACGCACCTTGATCCCCGCGCGATGCGGCTTATCGGCGGTCCTGCGCGCCGGGGGCTGAAGCGGGATTCGACTGCTTGCGAATCTCGGTGGTCGTCCGCCCCCCGAAACCCCAGTTGTCGGTATCCACCTCTTCGATTGCGATGTGCGTCCATTCGGGCGGTTTGTGCAACACGCGTTCCAGGGTTTCAGTCACTTCCCTGATGACCTGGGCTTTCTGCTCGGCGGTGGTTCCCTCGCGGGTAATGCGAATGCTGACGAAAGGCATGGCGGCCTCCTGCATGGATTGACGTTTCGAGATGAGCGCGATGGATTCCGGGCCGCGGCAGGACGCACCTCCGGCCGCGGTTGCCGGCTTCAGCGGCCTGCGCTGAAGCCGCCGTCCACCGGCAGCACGGTGCCGGAGACAAAGTCGGCCTTGGCCAGGTAGAGCACGGCATCGCTGATCTCGGCGATGTTGGCGATGCGGCCCAGCGGGTGCAGGCTGCCGAGCGCCGCATGGGTTTCGGCGGCATGCATCGGGGTGTCCACGACGCCCGGGGCGACCGCGTTGACCGTTACGCCGTGGGGTGCCAGTTCCAGCGCAAGCGCGCGCGTGGCCTGGTTGATGCCACCCTTGAGGGCCACGGCCAGCAGCGCCGGCACGCCACCGTGCGGCTGAAGCGCCAGAGACGCGGTGATGTTGATGATCTTGCCGCGCTTGCGCTCGCTCATGTGCCTGGCCGCTTCCTGCGACGGATACAGCATGCCCTTCAGGTTGGTGGAGATCTGCTCCTCCACTTCGTCCGGCGTGAACTGCACGAAGGGCTTGGCCGCGAAGATGCCCGCGTTGTTTACCAGCACGTCGACCTTGCCGTACCTGGCAATGGCCTGCGCGAAGACCTGGCGCGCCGATTCGGGCTGACCGACGTCCCCCGCGACACCCAGGAAACGCTCGCCGGCATTCAGCCGTTCAGCGGTGGCTTGCAGGCGCTCGGTGGAACGGCCGGTGCCGACGACGTTGTAGCCCGCTTTGAGGAAGGCTTCGGCCAAGCCCAGGCCGATGCCGCTGGTGGCGCCGGTGATGATGACGGTGTTGTCGGTGTTGCTCATGGTGGTCCTCCGATGGATCCAGATCCAGATTCAGGTTCAGGTTCAGGGTCCGGTGCCGGACGCCAAATCCGTCACCGGTGTGGAGGCACTATATTGCTGCTGTGGAGCGCAATAAACGGGGTTTGCTACACTTGTCCTATTACATGGCGTAAAGAATATGCACCGGCAATTCGACGACATCCTGCTCGGCAGCATCGAGCTCTTTTGCCTGGCCGCCGAAGCCGGCAGCTTCACGGCGGCCGCCAATACCGCAGGCGTCACGCCTGCCGCCGTCAGCCGCTCGATCTCGCGCCTGGAAAAACGCCTGGGCGTGCGCCTGTTCGTGCGCTCCACGCGCAGCATCCGGCTGACTGAAGGTGGCAAGGAATACGTCGAGCAATGCCGCGCCGCGCTCAATTTGCTGGTCGAAGCCGAGCGCAAGGTCACCGGCGAACAGGTGCAGCCCTCGGGCACGATCCGCATCAGCGCCCCGACCACCTACGGGCACCATCGCCTGTTGCCGCTCCTGCCCGCGTTTCGCGCCAAGTACCCGCTGATCAAGGTGGAAGCCCACATCAGCAACCGCAACGTCGATTTCCATGAGGAAAACTTCGACGTGGCGATCCGCCTGCGCGCGCAGCCGGACTCGATGATGGTCTCCCGGCACCTTGAAGACGCGGCGCTGGTGGTGGTCGCAAGCCCCGCCTACCTGAAGCGCGCCGGGGTACCTGGAACGCTGTCGGACCTGGACCGGCACGAGTGCATCCAGTTCGATCTACCGAGCAGCGGGCGGCAGATCTCGTGGCTGTTCAAGGAAGGGGGGCACGAGAAGGAGATTTTCACGACGGGCAACTACATGTGCGCGGAAGACGTGCTGGCCGGCGTGACGCTGGCTAAAGCCGGCGCGGGGCTGTTCCAGACCTACCAATTCGTCGTCGAGCGGGACCTGGCGCAAGGCGAGCTGGTCGAGGTCCTGCAAGCTTTTGCCGGACGCATGCGCCCCGTCAGCCTGATGTATCCGCACGGCCGTTTGCTGCCATCGCGCGTGCGTGCATTCGTCGAGTTCATGATGGAACAGGCGCGTCCGCCAGCTGCTGCTTAGAACGGGGCTCGCCGACGTTGACAGCCGTATTGCCCCCATAGGGAAGAGGCCGGCGCAAGCCGGGCTACCGGCAAGAAGAGCGATCCCGTGCCGGCCGTCACTCGTAACCCTAGCTGGCTGTAGCCACCACATTGGCCCGCGCCTTATGCAGTTTTTTGTAGCTGTCGATCAGGCGGTGGTGCCTATCGAGCCCCTCCAGTTTCATGGTCGTTGGCGTCAACCCGAAGAAGCGCACGCTACCGTCCACTGACCCCATTACCGCGTCCATCCGAGCGTCGCCAAACATCCGACGGAAGTTGACCGCGTAGTCGTCCAGGTCCAGGTCGTCATCGAGCATCACCTCCAGCACCACATTCAAGGCCTGGTAGAACAATCCACGCTCGACCGTGTTGTCGTTGTACTGCAGGAAGGCGCCCACCAGCTCTTGCGCCTCCTCGAATTGCTGCAAGGCGAGATGAATCAGCAGCTTCAACTCGAGAACTGTTAGCTGCCCCCAGTCCGTATTTTCGTCAAATTGGATGCCGATCAACGTGGCAATATCGGAGTACTCATCCAGCTCACTGTTATCCAACCGCTCAAGCAGAGCTGCCAGGCTGGCATCGTCCAGGCAATGCAAGTTCAAAATATCGGCACGGAACAACAGCGCCTTGTTTGTGTTATCCCAGATCAAATCCTCTACCGGGTAGACTTCCGAATAGCCGGGCACCAGAATCCGGCAGGCCACGGCGCCCAACTGCTCATACACCGCCATGTATACCTCTTTGCCCATGTCTTCGAGAATGCCGAACAACGTGGCGGCTTCCTCGGCATTGGAGTTTTCACCCTGGCCAGAAAAATCCCACTCAACAAAGTCGAAATCCGCCTTGGCGCTGAAAAAGCGCCACGACACCACACCGCTGGAATCGATGAAGTGCTCGACAAAGTTATTTGATTCAGTCACGGCATTACTGACGAAGGTGGGCTGAGGCAAATCGTTCAGGCCTTCAAAACTGCGCCCCTGCAGCAATTCCGTCAGGCTCCGTTCCAGCGCCACCTCGAAGCTCGGGTGCGCGCCGAACGAGGCAAAGACACCACCTGTCCTCGGGTTCATCAAGGTGACGCACATCACCGGATAGGTCCCACCCAGCGACGCGTCCTTTACCAGCACCGGAAAACCCTGCTCTTCCAACCCCTGAATCCCGGCC
Organism: Cupriavidus sp. MPR-AND1C; assembly: GCF_058809705.1. Taxonomy (NCBI): domain Bacteria; kingdom Pseudomonadati; phylum Pseudomonadota; class Betaproteobacteria; order Burkholderiales; family Burkholderiaceae; genus Cupriavidus; species Cupriavidus sp. MPR-AND1C. The sequence goes on from NZ_JBXASU010000004.1 coordinate 77,170, forward strand.
AGAATGCCAGGGTATTTCGCCAGCACTGCGTGCGGCACATCCGGCAATGCGATTTCACCTTCCAGAATTTCGCGCTTTACCGCCCGCTCGAAAATTTCGGACAGGCATTGGACCTGCGCTTCGGCCAGCGTATTGCCGGCACTCATGCCATTGCTGACGAACAGGTTTTCGATCAGGTTGGACGGGAAATACACCACTTCGCCGTCCGACTGCCGCGCATACGGCAGCGAACAGATACCGCGCTGTACATTGCCGGAGTTGGTGTCGTACAGATGCGAGCCACGCAATTCGCCATCGGGGTTGTAAATTTCCAGGCAGTGCGCATCCAGGATTTCAGCCGGCAGCGCGTCCTTCCGGCCAGGCTTGAACCAGCGCTCGTTCGGGTAATGAACAAACGCCGCATCGGCGAGGTCTTCACCCCAAAACGTACCGGCATAGAAATGGTTGCAATTCAGGCGTTCGATAAACTCGCCCAACGCCGACGCCAGCGCGCTTTCCTTGGTCGATCCCTTGCCATTGGTAAAGCACATCGGCGAGTGCGCATCGCGGATATGCAGCGACCACACATTGGGAACGATATTGCGCCATGAAGCAATTTCGATCTTCATGCCCAGATCCGCCAAGACGCCCGACATATTGGCGATGGTTTGCTCCAGCGGCAGATCCTTGCCCGCGATATAGGTGCTGGCGTCAGAAACCGGCTTCAACGTCAGCAACGACTGAGCATCGGCATCCAGGTTCTCTACTTCCTCGATTACAAACTCGGGGCCGGCCTGCACTACTTTCTTTACCGTGCAACGCTCGATGGAGCGCAAGATACCCTGCCGATCCTTTTCCGAGATATCCGGCGGCAGCTCAACCTGAATCTTGAAAATCTGCTGGTAACGGTTTTCCGGATCAACAATATTATTTTGCGACAGGCGGATATTTTCGGTGGGAATATCGCGGGTTACGCAGTACAACTTCACGAAGTAAGCGGCACACAAGGCCGACGAGGCCAGAAAATAATCGAAGGGCCCAGGCGCCGAGCCATCGCCCTTATACCGGACAGGCTGGTCGGCCACTACCGTGAAGTCATCGAACTTGGCTTCAAGACGCAGCTTATCGAGGAAGTTGACTTTAATTTCCATGGGAGAATTCTGAAAATGGTGCTCAAAATGATGTGGCCACGACTACCCGATGCCACGCTGGTGCCGTGCAATGCATCGATGCTTTCCACAAACGCTGCCGCATACGGATAACTTGACAGGCGAACGCCATGGCGCAGGACATGGCTGGAACCGGCGAGCTTCCATGCGCCCTGGCAATATCCAGGCAATATTCACGGCAACGCCAGGTGCGGTTGTACGAAACTGAATCGCCACGCGCCCCCCACATTATTCAGAATGCGGGAACTACCAGGCGATAATCCGAAATATAAAGCCCTGTAAAAACAGGGCTTTAATAGTCAATCAACTGGCGCATAATGTTTCCCAACGGGAATCCTACCCCCCACTCCATCATCAACAGGCCGCCACAAACCCGCGTGGTTAAAGGGATTGGCCATGATCGACCTGGAGCCTTACCGTCAAGCGCGCGGAGCATTTTCTCGCGCGGGAGATGGAGCGATTCGCGGGACGACGACGCTGGCGACCCCATGGCCAATCGGGTCCAAGGATACAGAAAAAGGCCCTTCCGCGAAAGGACGCCGCAGTAAATATGCTTGTTACGACGCTTTTTGCCATGAACTGCGATCGCCGCCCGTACATTTCATGTTGCGACTGCCTGATTGCGCCATTGCCACTTCGCCACGAAGCAGAGAAAGTTCGATCAGCCGGTCCGCCGGTTGGGGCCGTGCCAGCAGAAAGCCTTGCACCTGGTGGCAGCCGACCTCCCGCAGGAACGCAAGCTGCTCCTCGGTTTCCACGCCTTCCATAACGACGTCGATACCAAGCGCATGCCCCATTGCAACGATCGCGCGAATGATCGCACCATCCGGGTTGCGCGAGTCGCTGGTGGCAAGGAACGATCGGTCGATCTTCAGTGTGTCGACCGGTAAATCCTTTAAATATGCGAGAGATGAGTAGCCAGTGCCGAAATCGTCGATCGCGAGGCTGATCCCCCGTGCCGCAAGCTCCCGAAGCAGAATGCCAATCTCCTCGCGCGTATTCATCGCCATGCTTTCCAGGAGTTCGAGTTGCAGCCGATGTGGCGGCAATGCAGTCTCGCTGAGAATGGTGGTCAGATCGGTCAGAAATCCGTCGGTAAAACACTGCCTGGCCGACACGTTCACCGCGATGCGACCGAATTCGAAGCCTGCATCCAACCAGCAGCGTGCTTGCCGGCAGGCCTCACGCAGGACCCACTGGCCGATTGGAACGATCAGTGCCGATTGCTCTGCCAGCCCAATAAAGACGCCAGGCGGCACTAGCCCCTTGCGTGGGTGGCGCCAACGCAACAACGCCTCGACGCCCACAATGTTGCCGTTCGACAGGTCATATTGTGGCTGATAGAAGAGACAGAACTCGTCCTGTTCGAGAGCGCGATGCAGTTCCCCGAGCGTTTCGAGCTGCGCCATCGCCGATGACGTCATCTTGCTTTCGAAGAACTGAAAAACATTCCTGCCCCTGCTCTTGGCCCCGTACATTGCCTGATCGGCCAGCACCATCAGTTGCTCGGCCTGCGCTCCGTCGTCCGGATAGATACTGATGCCAATGCTCGGCGTCACGAAGATCTCGCGGCCGCCGAGATCTATCGCCTGGCCCACAGCATCCAGCAGCCCTTGCGCAACCTGGCCGACGTCGCGGACGTCGACGAATTCCTCGAGCACTAGCGCGAATTCGTCTCCGCCCATCCGCGCGACGGTGTCACTGGCTCGCAAGCCTGTGACAAGCCGCGAGGCAACCACCTTCAGTACTTCGTCACCTGCGTTGTGCCCAAGCGTGTCGTTGACGAGCTTGAATCTGTCGAGATCTAGATACAACACGGCAACTTTGCCACCCCGCCGCTTGCCGTGGACGATCGCGCGCTCCAGCCGCTCTTCGAATAACGCCCGGTTCGCCAGACCGGTCAGAACGTCGTGTGTCGCAAGGTAGCCAAGCCGCTCTTCGGCCTGGCGCCGCTGGGTGATATCAGAGAATATCCCCGCGTAATGCGATATGTTTCCGTCGTTGTCGCGAATGCTCGTAATCGTGAGGTATTCGACGAACAGCTCGCCGCTTTTCCGCCGGTTCCAGATTTCGCCTTGCCAGTGCCCATCGGTCGTGAGCGAATGCCAGAGCGCCCGGTAGAACTCCGGCCTCTGACGGCCCGAACTCAGCAGGCTCGGGTCGCGCCCGATCACCTCTTCCTCCGTAAAGCCGGTCAGGCGCGTGAATGCCTGATTCACGCGCTCGATCTTGGCATACTTGTCGGTCACCATGATGCCTTCCAGAGCAGACTCGAACACGCGATCCGCCATGCGCAAGTTGAAGCGCGCCTGGCCGAGTGCTTCGTCACGTTCGCGCAGCGCGCTCTGCAATTCATTCACGTATTCGTACTCAATGTTCTGCAGGATATCCGCAAAGCAAAGCAACCCGGTCAAACGGCCCTCGCCGTCGCGCACGCCGACATGGCGCATATGCTGCTGCAGCATGTACCGCTGGGCGGCATACAGGCTCTGCGTCGCGGACAGCGTCTGCAGCGGCCGGCTTGCATGGTGGCCGACGCAGCCCCCAAGTCCGCCCTCCCCAATCAACCGGACGACGTCGCGCTCGGTCAGGATGCCATGCTCACCATCGGCATATTCGACGACGACCGCATCGATTTTCTCCGCGCGCATCCGTACGACGACGTCGTGAAGTGCCATATGGTCAGGCACCGTGACGGGAGAATGGATACGAATCGATTCGATCGACTTCAGGCGCAGGTAAAATTCGGCCCCTTGGTTCAGGACGATGTCAGTCTGGCTCAAAACGCCAATACTCAGGCCGTCCTTGACGACCACGAAATGGCGAACGCCAGACTGCTTGAAGCTGACCGCCGCCTCACCCAGTGACGTATTCGCTCCCAGAGTGAACACTGGGCTGCTCATCACATCCCCAATTGGACGGTCTAGAGAGTGAGCATCTTCCCCGGCAGATAGCGCGTCGTGCTCGGTCCAGATGCCGACGGCCTCGGTACCATTCATCACGACGATTGAGCTGCAGCGCTCAGCAAAAATGCGCCTGGCGGCCTCCCGCACCGTCGTGGTGCTCGTGCAAGAAAGCATCGGACGCGCGATGAGGCGTGCAATGGGGATATCGTAAGTGTTGGGATACATTGTCAAACCAATACCTGTGAACCATCGTGGGCGGACATCTATCCGGCCACCGGCGCAGTCGCGCAGGACGCAAACCGATGCGAGCCACCTCCGGCGAAACGCGCAAGCGCGTCCGCGCCACTTCGCCGCCATCGCCTGTATTCCATTGACCTTGCGAACAGGAAGTCTTGCTCGAGTTCACATCCCTTCCCGGCGACGACGAGAAGTGCCTCGGCCGCGCTGCTTCGAGTCGCCCGCCCCGCCAGGCTCGCTTCGCCAACGATGCGGCGGTACATCCGAGGATCCTGTATTGCGCTGACTTACCTGTGGCAACAAATGGAACGAGGTAGCCACTTCCGGTTAACGACAGGCTTGTCAAAAGATTGAGGCAAGATCCAAAGCAGCATGCCGAGGCCGAATGCAACGGCGCCCCAAGGCATGGCTTGGCGGCGGAATTGGGCAGGAAGCGGGGCGTTCTGCGACAAATCGGAATTCCGGTTGAGGTTTGCACGGGGTCGGCAAAATTGCGGTGTATTCACTTCGCCTGACTCAACTCGTCTATATCCACGCTCTGCCGGCAAACAGCTTGAACGTTTTTAAACCATGTGTTCGCCTACCCGAATCAATTGCGTACCGGCACGATGCTGAACCGGGAGACACCCTGGGTTGCAGCCATCTCGGCCGCAAGTCCCGCCGCGCGCCTTGTCCGGTGCGACCAGGCTGATTCGCCACACGGCCTGGTTGTCGGCAAACGTGATGGTCAGGCTGACGTGCAGCACGCGATAGCCGCGGGATTTCGCCCTGTCGATCAGCAGATCGAGGTCAGGTGCTTCTCCGGGCTGGAAAGTCAGCGACACATCCAGCGTCATGCGCCCCGGAAGCCTGGACTCCAGCCGGTGCAACAGGGACATCGAACCCACGCATAGCACGGCGAGCAGCAACGCGGCGGCATAGAAACCAACGCCGAGCAACACGCCGATGGCCGAGGCGGCCCAGATGGATGCCGCAGTGATGAGGCCGCGGATGCTCATGCCGTCCTTCATGATGACCCCGGCGCCAAGGAAGCCGTCGCCGGTGATTACGCCCTGGATGGTATGGGTCGGGTCTGCCTGGATGTGCGCCGTGGCGCCCCCGTACCAGAGCGACGCATGACCGACGAACACCATCCAGGCGCGCCTGGGCTTCATGAAGATCGGTGATCTTGCCCTGGCCGATGTCGAAGCGCGCCTTCGCGCGGTCGCGTTGCTGTCGCAACGCCGCCTTCTCGGCCTGCACCACGCGGAGCGTCTCCTCGCCCAACACCACGCCGAAGTATGCCTCGGCCACCCGCAAAGCCAGGTCCTGGCGGGACTGATCAAACTGCGTTTGCGCCAGGCTCGGAGAGCCGCGAGGTCACGGCGCAATCTGCGCTCGAACAGCGACGCACGCGATTGCTGGAAACCGTCGGCATGCCGCGATGGCGGCCGAAAGGGTACGGCTGACGGAATTGCCTCCCAGGATGCTGGAATCAATGTGAAGAAGCTTCGTGGTCACTCGGGGATCTCCAATAGTAGGCGCTGCCCATCGCGGAGTTGATCAGTCCGAATTCAATGGGCGCGATTGCGTGATGGCTCGCGACCAACATCCGCATCATTCGCGTCCGCCACAAGGAGGCACACCGATGTTACCTGCGACCATTCAACGGGAGTCCGACGATGCGACTGGCACGGTCGTCGAGCACAGGGGCCGCTTGCCCGGCATGCTGGAAAGACGTAACGGGATAGATTTGCCCAGCGACTGCCAGGGATCGGGGGCCGTCCTCGCGCGCATCGGCGATAAGTGGAGCGTCCTCATCCTCGTACTCCTTGCTGACGGACCTATGCGGTTCAATGAACTGAAGCGGAAGATCGCAGGCATCTCGCAGCGCATGCTGACGCGGACGTTGCGGGGACTGGAACGAGACGGACTGGTTACGCGGACCGTATATGGCACGATTCCACCGCGCGTTGACTACGCGTTGACCTGCCTCGGCCACTCGCTAAGGACACTTGTGGAAGCACTCGGGCTATGGGCCATCGCGCATCTCCCAGCCATTGAACAGGCGAGACAGGCGTTCGACCTCCGCGGAAAAAAAGAACTCGGCGCGTGACAAGATCCAGCAAAGGGCCGGCTCATGGCCGCCGATGTCCCAAATGGGGAACAGCCGTTCATCGTTTGCTGGCGCGTGGCCAAATGCGGCGCCAGGGTGACCCAACCCGCCTCAACAGGTCCCTTGATACCCGTCGAGGGCAAGTTCGCATGCCATGGCATGCGTCGCGCGGGCGGCTTCCGCAATGGCTTCGTCATTCAGTGGGAAAAGAGCACAGGGACTGTCATGCCTTCCAGCAACGTCCGTGTCGTCCCGCCCAGAACTACCTCGCGAAGCCTGTTGTGTCCATATGTGCCGGCCACGACGAGATCAGCCTCCAGATTCGACGCCTCCGACAGCAGGCGCTCGCCGGCATCGCCGGATGCTGCCACAGGAAGGTTGCGCAATGCGGCACTCACGCCATGTGCCGCCAACCAGGTTGCCGCATACTGGGCAAGCGCACTCCATGGGTCGCCGACCTTGCCAGCCAGCGTGCATGTCGTGATGGTCACCGCTCTGGCTTTGCGCAGTAGCGGCAGCGCATCGCGGATGGCCCGCGCGGCCTCCCGCCCGCCGTCCCAGGCGACCAGGATGCGGCAGGCCACCGTCTCAAACCACCCCACGCTCGGTATCGTCAGGACTGGCCGGCCGCTGGCAAGCACAATGGATTCGGCGAAGTTCTCGGCCACGAAGGCGGCCGGATTCGCCGGGTCGTCCTGTCCGACCACGATGAGGTCCGCCAGCCGCGCCTCCCGCTGCCCGATGCGCAGCGGAGGTTCGTCGAAGGCATTCCATTCGGTAGTGATGGGCAGTTCTTCTGTCGCACCTTCGAAACCATGCCGCACGACCTCGCGATCCTGCTCGTATTGGGCTTGGAGGACCTCGAGATAGCGCGCGCCGTCGGCAAGGCGGTACGCCCACGTCGGCTCCGGGCGGCGACAGGCAAACATGCCAATCAGCTTGGCATTGTGCTGGACCGCCAGTCGTGCGGCGATATCGAGCCGGTGGTAGGACCGTCGGCTGGCGTCGAGTATGACCAGGATGGTAGCAAAGGACATAAAGATACTCCCGCTGGTTAGTGCGCTCTTGACCGACATTGAGAGCACTGTAGACATTCCCGCGTGCAGCGCAAGGACGGCTTGTCCACTCTTTGCTCCAGGTTAAGAATCGCCAGACGCCTCACAAGGCTCCGGTCTGAATGGCCGGGCAGCAGCAGCGTCCCCGGTGTTTGCGCTGCATCAACGCGCAGCTGGACACGGCAACTACGATAGGACCAGCTAGCCCAATGCATTGCCGACGCGGAGATCGCCATGCCTGCCAGAACACTCATCTTCCATCATGACGCACGCCGCATGATGCTGATCGGCGTGGAGCAATTGGCCCACGCGGTCAAGGTGACGCTGGGTCCGGGCGGCCGCAACGTGATCGTGGAGCGCCCCGGCATGGCGCCGCTGGTCGCCAATTCCGGCGTGGTCGTGGCAAAGTCTGTGACGCTGGCCAATCCGTTCGCCGAAATGGGTGCCCGCCTGATCTGCGAGGCTGCGGTGCGCACCAGTGAGATCGCCGGCGATGGCACCACAACCGCGACCACGCTGGCCCACGCGATCGTGGCCGAAGGTGTGAAGTATGTCGAAGCCGGTCACGACCCCATGCAGCTCAAACGCGGCATCGAGGCCGCCGGCAAGCTGGTCGCCAGCGCCTTGCTGGAAAGCGCCCGGCCCTGCGGCAGTACCGACGAGATGCGCCAGATCGCCACGATCTCGGCCAGCGGCGACCAGACCGTCGGCATGCTGGTGGCCCAGGCTGTCGAGCGGGTCGGCAAGGATGGTGCCATCAGCGTGGAGGATGGCTCGAAGCTGGACGACGCACTGGATATCGCCGACGGCGCGCTGATCGATCGCGGCTATCTCTCACCCCTGTTCGCGACCAACGAGAGCCGTGCCGTCGTGCTGGAATCACCATTGGTACTGCTGTGCGACGCGAACATTGCTGCCATCGCGCAACTGCTGCCCGTCCTGGAGGCCGTGAGCGGCACCGGCCGGCCCTTGCTGGTCATCGCCAATGACGTGGAGGGGGAAGCCCTGGCCACGCTCGTGGTCAACAACCTGCGCGGCGCGCTGAAGAGCTGCGCGGTCAAGTCGCCGGGTTTCGGCGACTCGCGTACCGAGCAGTTGGGCGACCTGGCCGCGTTGACCGGCGCCACCGTTGTCTCTGCGCATGCTGGTATCTCGCTCGAGCACGTGACGCTCGAACAGCTTGGCGATGCCCGCCGCGTGGAGGTCAATAAGGACGCCACCACGCTGATTGCCTCTGGTGGCGAACGCCCGCGCGTGGCCGAACGTATTGCCGCCCTGCGTCTGCGCCTGGACGAGGCGCGCTCGGACTATGAGCGCGAGGCTCTGCAAAGGCGCTTGGCCCGATTGGCCGGCGGGGTAGCCGTGATCAAGGTGGGGGCGGCGACGGAGAGCGCACTGCACGAACGCAAGAGTCGCTTCCAGGATGCATTGCACGCCACCCGTGCCGCGGTGGACGAGGGAATCGTCGCCGGTGGCGGCGTGGCGCTGTTGCGCGCCCGCGCTGCCCTTGACGCCTGGCAGGCGCCGAACGCCGAGCAGGCCGCCGGCGGCCACATCGTCCACGCGGCACTGGCCGCGCCGATGCGGCAGATCGCCGCCAACGCAGGCGCGGATGCTGACGCAGTCGTGCATCAGGTAAACGCCAGCGCCGGCACGCTCGGCTACGACGCTGGCACCGAGCGCTTTGGCGACATGATGGAGTTGGGCGTGATCGACCTCGTCAAGGTAGTGCGCACGGCCCTGCAGAATGCTGTGTCGGTCGCCTCGCTGCTGCTGACGACAGACTGCATGATCTCGGTGCAACGCAGCCCCGCCCGCCAGGACGACCTCAGCATGCGTCCGGGGTCATCGATGTTCGGCGAAGACTACTGAGCAACTCCGCCCGCGCAAGTGCGTGCCAGGTGCAGGCGGCGACGTCACACGGCGACGTCACATTAAGCGGCCACCTCGGTGCCCTTATCTTCCTGCCAGACAGGCTACCACTTCCGCATCCTTGACCTGCGAGAAGTCGCGGTAGAAATCGCCAACTGCCCGGAAACGGTCCGGCGACTCCAGGCACACGACCTCGTCGGCATAGGGCTGCAACAGCGCCAGCGTTTGCGGTGGCGCCACCGGTACCGCGCAGATGATCCGCGCGGGCTTTTGCTCGCGGATAGCGTGCAGGGCGGCGATCATTGAAGCTCCGGTCGCCAGACCGTCGTCCACGACGATAACCTGCCGACCGGTGGCGCAGAGCGGATCCCGGCCCGGGGTGTACGCGGCGCGGCGCTGCCGTAGCAAATCGAGCTGGGCGGCCCGCTCACGGTCGATGTACGCACTGTCGGCGCCCGCCACGGTGGCATAGGGCGTGAGGTAAGTCCAGCCGGTCTCGTCCACCGCTCCGATGGCAAACTCCGGATTGCCAGGCGCGCCGAGCTTGCGAACGAGGACGACGTCAAGATCCGCGCTCAGCGCATCGGCGATGATGGCGCCCATGGGTACCGCGCCGCGCGGCACTGCCAGCACCAGCGGCCGCTTTCCGGCATGGCCAGCGAGCGCACGCGCCAGTTGTGCGGCGGCATCGGCCCTGTCAATGAATGGCATGGTTGCTCTCCTGTGGTTGGCCGTATGGCCGCTTAGGCCGGATAGCCCACGCTTTGGGCCAGGATTACGCGCTGGTCGGGCGCCAGCCGCATTGCCGCAGCCAATGTGCGGCGATCCAGCAAGCCGCGCGCTACCGTGGCAAGGCCCGATGCGGCGCAGAAGAGATAGACGTTCTGGCTGATATACCCCGTGTCCAGCGCTGTATAGAACTGGCGCACTGATTTGTCGGTCTCGTCGAGCATGGACAGCCGGCTAACATAGACGAGGTTCAACGGCGCTTCCGCAACATAGTCCTGCAGGCCGGTGGCCGCGCGCAGGTCTTCGCCGCTGACCAACCGAAGGCGCCAGTCTGCCGCTTCAAGCACATACAAGCCATCCCGCAGCGCAAGGTACAAGTCGATTTCCTGCCAGTTACGGGCCGAGGGCGCTGTGCGCAGGCCGGTTTCCGGGCGGTTGATGCCGAAAGCGGCCCACAGCAGGGAAGACAATAGCGAGTCGTCCAGGCTACGCGGGGCAAAGCGTCTGGTCGAGCAGCGCTGCCGCAGCGCTGTCAGCAATGACATGCCGCCCTCGGATTGCGGTACCAGCAGCTTCAAGTATTCCACGCCGGATTCGGATGAAGCGATGGGATGTGTCACGTCGAACTCCAGATGGTCGGGGTCGGCACGCCCTTGGGATTGCCGTAGGCTGCTAACTGGCCCTGCAACTTGGGATGGATCAAAGGAACGCCATTTGCCCTGTCAATCGTGGAGCAGTAGTCCATGGGACCTAAGGGGTAGGCGCTGGGCAACCCATCGGGGACTTGCGATTCTGGTGGAAACTGTGGGAAGCCGTTGCCTTGTCCCATACAGACCTGACTCCCCAGTTTTGCCTGCTCATCCGTTCTGGACAAACGAGCAACAGCCGCCAAGTCCAGCGGCGCCTGTAGCCCGAAGTCACGAAGCGCCGTGGCGGCACGCATCCTCTTTAGCAATCGGGCGCCATGCAGATGGCTTCAGCGCATAGAGACCGTCGGCGAGCGCCAGATACAGGTCGAATTCCTGCCGGCTGGATGCCGATGCAACCGTGCGCCTGTGGCCTGCCCCAAAGTGAACTGTACGTGCGACTATGGCGACCGACCTTACTTCGAATGCGCACCTTCCTTGTCTGGATCGCGAGTGTCCGTATGTGCCCCGTCGGTGTACGGGTCGAACTTGCCAGCCTTCGCCCCGTTGGTGTAGGGATCTGTCTTGCCAGTCCTCTGCCCGTTGGCGTGCGGATCGGGTCTGCCGGTCTTGGCTACGTTGGCGTTCGGATCATCCTTGCCCGCCTTGGCTTCATCGGTGTATGGATTTACCTTGCCGGTCTTGGTTCCGTCGGTGTACGGATCCGGATTCTTCTGGCCATACACAGAAGCCGCGGCGGCGGCAACAAGTAATGTCATTATGAATTTCCTGTACATCTCTTGCTCCTGTGGCGAATAAAGCGCTGATTGTCGTTCCAATCGCGGCGGAAGGACTTAATCTCACAACAACAGGCTTGCGAGTGGTGCCCGGTGAGCCCCTATCCGGTAGAGATAAACTACACGCGGCACGCTGCAAGGCTAAAAAATGCCAAGGGTGCACCTCCGGTGCTTTGCCGCACACGTATTCCGGCAGTCGTAACTCAGATCGACAGCGCCCTTCGGCTACCCTAAAAGGCCATGCCAGCGGTTTGGCCATTTCCCATCTAGGCGGCAGGATCGAATTGAGTCACTTGAAGTCAATAGTGAAACGCCGCTAACCTCCCCTTGTTGCCTGAAGCATAGTCAATTGTCCGGACACGACTTTGCCTTGAATCAAGGGGCCGCGAGTCTCGAGTGCGATGGCAGCTATGGCCACGGACCACTCGCGGCGTCATAACCCGCACCCTGTTCCTCGTCAACCTCGGCGTACTTTTCTCTGAAGTGCTGACTGTTGACTACGACAGTGAGCGGCAGGCCTCCAAAGGCCGCTTACTTGAACAAATTTCTGGGGGACATGTGCTTTCGTGTTCGCTCCCAGGACTTCTTCAGGCGTCGCAAATAGTCGCTAGACGCCAGGTGGAAGCTTGGAGGCCATCAGCTTCCTCCGGTCAATCTTGCGCCCATCGACAATGAACGTACCATCGCCAACGGCGTGAACCGTGCGCTTCTCCTTGCGCGCGGTATCAATTCGTGCGGCGACCGCCTGTAATACGACAACGTTGTGTTTCTTAACGATGTCGATGACTTTGCATTCTATGTTGGCGAGGCACTCCTTGATCAGGGGTGACTTCACATATTTGCCGCGTACAGGCGTGAGCTTAAACTTGGCAAACTTGTCTGTATCTGCCCCAGAGCACGTCCCTATACCGACCACTTTATCCAGCATGTCGACAGTGGGAATGGCGATGACGCACTCCTTATTTTTTCGCAACGCCGCAAAAGAGTGATTCCATGCACCCGTGGTAATGGCGAATAACGGAGTGAAGTCCATCACCATGGTCCACGAGATGGTCATGATGTTGTCTTTCTGTCCATCGTGAGTTGTGACGAGAACAACAGGCCCCGATTCCATCAGGGTAAAAACCTTGCTCAGTTTCAACGGACGCATCAGTGCACCTCGTGATGGCTTGGTAGCGTATGACGCAGTCATGCGACACGGAGTACAACGAGATTTTCCGTGAACTAAAGGCATTCGAAGCCGCGCATTCGGACATCGCTCTCAGCCAAACCAGCAACGCATCACGACGCTGACGAACCGGCATCCTGACTTTCGCAGCGGTCACGATAGCGTGAGGTGATCAATCACCCTGGTTACGCCCGGTGCCGACCAGGCCGCGCCCATTGCAGCCTCCCGCTCCTGCGGCGAATCGACCTTGCCTTTCAGTGTCACCACGCCCCCCAGCACCTCGACCTGGATATGTGCCGCCTCCCGATGGGCATGCCGCCGCAATGCGGCATCGATCCGCTTGGCCACGTCAGGCGGCGCGACGCGCGGCCTTATCGTGATCTGGTCGATCACGCCGGCCACGCCGCGCAGATGCTCGACGGAGCGCTCAGCCAGTTCACGCTGATAAGCCCAGTCCACCTCGCCAGCTAGCGACACCCAGCCTTTCTCCACGCGCACCTTGATGCCGGCGGCAGGCAAGCCCGCATGCCATTGCAGCGATGCCCTTGCCGCCTGGGCGATCGCTTCGTCGTCGTGCGCGCCGGGAATGCGCAAATCGAGCGCCACGACTACGGCCTTGACACCGGCTACGCGCTCGGCGGCGCGCTCGGCGGCCAGCTTTTCCACATAGGTGCGCAGATGGCCGCTCAAGGTCACTACGCCACCATTGACTTCGACGCCGACCGTGGCGGCGTCCACTGCGGGATCCCAGGCCAGTTCGTCGCTCACGTCCTGCTTGATCTGCATATCGGTCTTCATCTGCCTTCCCCTTGCTAGCATCTGCACCAGATCAGTCTGGCGCGACTGTGATTCCAGCTTAGAAGCGTGGCGCGCGTTGCCATTGACACATATCAAGGCCGCGCCTGCCGGCATGCCGCGCCAAGTCGTGGGCTACTACGCGGCACGACTCAGTACATTAGAAATCGCGCCCGGTCTTGCGCGAAGTCCGCGCCTTGCGTCGACACCGCCATTTCGACCGCCGCCAGCGATGCGTGCGCATCGATCAAGCGCCAGACGCGCTCGGAACCGAGCGACGCGCGGATTGCAGGGAGGTTGAATTGCCGCGGGTAAAGCGCATGCAGCGCGATAGCCAGCGCAAGACCCAGGCGCCCGGGTGGTGTGTTCCCTATCGCTGCCTTGATCGACACGCCATGGCAAAGCCGACCGCGATAGCGTCCTTCAGTCGGCACAAAGCTCGTTACTTCGAACCTCGCCTTGGTATCGAGCTTCTTGAGATAGTCAGCCAGGTCCCGCCCTGCAATCCATGGGGCGCCAACCAGCTCGAATGGCGTCGGCGTGCCGCGCCCCACACTGACATTCGCGCCTTCGATCATGCCGAGGTCGGGATATAGCTCAAGTTGTTCTGTATTGCGCAGATTTGGGGAGATCGGGACCCAGCCAAGTCCAGTGTCGGAAAAGCGCATGAGGCGGATGTAGCCTTGCATGGCGACGACCCGGAGATCCGCGCCGATATGCAGGCGCGCATTGAACATCCGGGCGAGCTCTCCTACGGTCATGCCATGCACCAACGGCAATGGAAAGTACCCGGTAAATGAGGACGGCTTGCCGGGGTCCTGCAGCGGGCCGCCGAACACATCGGCGCCCAGCGGGTTCGGCCGGTCCAGCACAAAGACAGGGATGCCGCGGGCAGCGGCGGCTTCGAGCGTGTAGCCGAGCGTCGTGATGTAGGTAAAGAAGCGCACACCGGCGTCCTGCACGTCGAACACCAGCGCATCCACGCCTTCCAGCGCCGCTGGCGCAAAGCGCTTGTTTCCGTCGTAAAGGCTATGCACGGGCACGCCGGTTGCCGGGTCGGACGAATCTCCCAGTGGGGCATCGATATCGCTGGCCAAGCCATGCTCGGGAGCAAACAGCGCCGCCAGCGTGACACCGGGCGCATGGGCCAGCGCATCCGCTGTTCGCACGCCCCTGCCATCGAATCCGCTGCGATTCGTGACCAGCCCCACGCGCAAGCCCGACAATGGTGCGAACGCTTGCGCCTCCAGTACATCGATGCCGCTGCGCACCGGCCCTGCGGCGGGCGGCAGCCGCATGGCCTGAGCCAAGGCAACCTCCGTGCCTGGCACGGCGTGGGTGATCGCTGCCATGGCGACCGAAGCGGCCTCGCTAGCCAGCAGGGCCAGCACTTGCTGACGCAGCGGTGCAGCGTCCCCCCTGTCGTATGGATGCAGCCGGCTGCTCAGGATGACAGCGAAGCGCTTGGTCACCAGGTCGATCCACACGCCGGTGCCGGTGTAGCCGGTCTGCTCGATCATTCCCAGCGCCGGTAGCCGGTCACGGTTGGCGACGAGCGGCGCGGCCAGTGCCCATCCCAAACCACGCCAGGCATTGGCGGCCAGCGGCGACGCCGGCGCTGCCAGCAGCGCCACGCTCTCGGGTTTCAGCACCGTGGCCGCGCCGCTGCGTCCATCGTTGAGGATCATTTGCGCGAACCGGGCCAGATCCTCGGCAGTGGAAAACAGTCCGGCATGGCCGGCCACGCCCCCCATGCGTGCAGCGATGGGGTCGTGAACACGCCCGCGAAGCATCTCCCCCCCTCTTGGCGCCGTAGGCGCGATCCTGCGCGCCGCCGCCGGGCCGGGAAGAAAGCCCGTGTCCTGCATGCGCAAGGGCGTAAAGATCTGTTCGCGGCACCACGCGTCCAAGGATTGCCCACTGACACGCCGGACCAGCTCGCCAAGCACGATGAAATTGATGTCGCTATAGATCACGCGCGACCCCGGCGGCGCAATTGGGGCCTGGCGCATTGCTTCCCGCACTATGTCGTTCACCCCGCCCGAGCGTCGGCCCGGCGGCAGGCCCGCAGGCAATCCAGAGGTATGCGATAACAGTTCGCGCACCGTGACGCGCTCCTTGCCGGCGACGCCGAACTCGGGTAAGTACTGCGCCACCGGGGCATCCAGGAGAATCGAACCGCGCTCGTTCAACTGCAGCACGGCGGTGGTGGTAGCGATGACTTTGGTGACCGATGCGAGATCGAACACGGTGTTGGCGAGCATCGCCTCGCTCGCCGGGAGGACGGCGCGCAGGCCGGCGGCGGTACGATAGTGGATATGCTCGGCGTCGCCCGCCAGCACCACGGCGCCGGGTACGTTGCCGGCCTCGATCTGGCCGGCGACGATGATGCGCAGTTGCTCACGCGTGCCTGCATCGGTACGCGCAAGGCTCGTCGCCTCAATGGGCGCCTCTGAGGCAGATGCCGCCGATGGCGGCTCGCATGCCAGGATCAGCATCGCGAGTACGGCGAGCAAGGTGTCGCGCGTGCTCATCTTGGCAATTGCGTGGAATCATACTGGTTGCGTGGATTCCAAAGCATCCACCCGTCCGTATCTGCGGAGTCCGCGGCTTGCGTTTGCGCCCGGATCTCATCGGCATCGAACTCGCGATGATCAAATGCATAGTCGCGGAATGCCTGGAGCCAGGGACGGAAGCGCACGCCCGGCAGCCCGGTCCGCCTCTTGGCCTCGGCCAGGGAGCGGGCCACTATCTCCCCGGGATGCTCCACGGGCTTGCTGCAGCCCGGCAGGCCCCAGGTGAAGCCGGACGGGTAGAGCATGGGCGAGATGTAGTCCAGCGCTGCACCCAGGGGTTCCAACTGCTGGCCGATTGCCGTGTCGTCGAGGTTCCAGCACACGTAGCCGAAGATGTCCGCCGAGATGTACACGTTGTAGCGGGCGAGCCGTGTGCGGGCCGCACGGAGAAAGCCAGTGATGGCAGCCACCCTTGCTTCTCGCGTGCTGGTCTGAGCAAAGCGAAGTCCGCCAGCGTCCGGAAAGCGCAGGTAGTCAAACTGGATTTCGTCGAAGCCCATGCGCGCGGCCTCCTCCGCAAGGTCCAGATTGTGCTCCCGGGCGTCTCCCGAAAACGGATCGATCCATCTGAGCCCCTCTCGGTCACGCCAGACATCGCCCCGGCCATCCCGCACAGCCCATTCCGGGTGCGCCGCGGCAAGCGGCTCGTCCTTGAAGACAACGATGCGTGCGATCAGGTACAAGTTGCGCCCGTGCAGCGCCGCCAGCAGAGCCGGGAAATCGTGCACCATGGGCGCAGGTGCCTCCACCCGCCCGCTCGCCCCGATGGCATCACGCGCCGCGCTGCGGTAAGGCGTCATCCCACGGTCCCCCTTGACATCGATCACGAGCGCGTTAATGGCGCTGGATTGCGGCAAGGCGAGCGCGGCATCGCGCAACGCCGAGCTCGAAATGCCGAATACCGAGAGGTAGACCGCCTTGGGCCGCAACGGCGTGAGCGCCACCCGCAGTGGGTTGCCGCCTCTGGCCCCCGCGAGCGCACGGCCATAGCCAGCGGCTCGCGCCCCGATCGTGATAGCGCCCTGCACTGGCGCCCGGATCACAAAAGTCCCATCCGCACTGGTCAGGGAAGAGGCCGCGGATGTATCCAGTACGACCACGGTGGCCCCATGCACGGGGGCGCCAGAGCGAGCATCGACAACAGTGCCGGTGAGCGCGTCCGCGGCAACGGCCTGCCACGCCGCCAGCGCAAGCACGAACCACAAGGCATGACGTGTGCGCGTGCTCATTGCGAGACCTTGGATTGCGATTGCGGTTGGGAATGGGGACCATGCCTAGTTGCGCCCTCGGCGCCCCGATTGCGCGGGCCGGACGATGCGTGCTGCGTGGCGATATCGTCCAGCAGCCGGCCAAGGCACCGCTCGTCGCAGGCGTCGACCATCAAGAACCGGGGCAGCGCGAGCAGCGGCGAATCCCTTGTAACCGGGCGGCCATCGAGCGAAAAGGCCGCCTCGACGCCTTCGCTCGCGGCAATCTCCATGAGCTCCCGATCGTAGATGCCGAACGGCCATGCTAACCGCGTTACGGACCCGCCAAGCTCCTGCTCCAGACGTTCGCGCGCGCGCCGCAACTGGTCATGTGCCAATGCACGAAACGCCGCCGGCGCCAGGCGCCTGCGTTCGGTGTTGAAGTTCGGATGCCAGAAGCTGTGCGATTGCACCGAGAACAAGCCAGTTTTCTTGAGCGCGCGCAGCTGGTCCCAAGTCAGCGCGTAGGATGCGTTCGAAATGGCCGAGGGATAGATAAACAAGGTGACAGGGATTTGCTCACGCTGGACTATTGGCATCATCACGTCGAACACCGACCGATGGCCATCATCCGCCGTAATCGCAACGGCATTCGCGGGAAGAAAATCGGGACCGCCTTCGACCCAACGTACGACATCGTCCAGGGCAACGATGTGGTAGCCCTGCGCGGCAAGCATGCGCAGATGGGCTTCGAACGTCGTCGTTCGCACTGTCATGCCATCCGCGGCAACAGGGCCGAAGCGATGATAGACAAGGATGGGCACCCGTCGCTGCGCGCCAGCCGATTGCGCGCCAGCCGATAGCGGGCTAGCCGATAGCGAAAAGCATAGCAGCACCAAGCAGAGCATTTGATACAGTGCAGGCCCATACCGTCGGCCCTTCCGATGCATGGCCTCTCCCGTTGCCTGCCTCCTGCCGGCTCCGGGTTCGGATCCAGCCTGTTTGACAAGCGCGGGACCAAGGCCGCGCTGCACGCGCAGTAGCGATATCCCGGGCATGCCTACACGACTGCGACCTGCCCATCGGCAAGCAATTGCGAGAACCAGCTCCCTGTCAGCACAGCCAGTTCTTCTATCGCGGCGGGTTCCTCGAATATCCTGCCCTCGCCTGCAACCAGCCGCAGCTGCCGGGGACAGCGAAGCCTGCCGAACACAAGGTCGTTTCTCCGAATGCCCTCCGGATCGCCGGCGCCCACCACGAGAAGCGTAGGCATGGTCACGCTGCCCACGGCGTCCGCATCGGCCAAGTCCACGCGTCCCGCGGCAAGTACCAGCGCGCGCAGATCCGTCCCTTGCTCCGCCGCCACGCTCAATGCAGCCGCCGCAGCGGTGCCGGTGCCAAAGCAGCCAAGCAGGACCGCCGGCAAACGCAGCCGCGAGTGCACGAAGCCGGGCACCGCCTGCATTACCATCCGCAGCCTGCCGGCCAGCATGGCAATGTCCCGGCGCTTTTCCGTGCGCATCGCCTCCCTTGGCCCGATCAGGTCCACCAGCAGCGTGGCCAGCCCCCTGGCGCGCAGCTTCCTCGCCACATACTGGTTGCGCACGGCATGGTCATCGATGCCATTGGCATGTACCATCAGCACCAATCCTATAGGACTGACGGGGGCGTCGAGCACGCCATGCAGCCTGATGCCGTCGCACAAGATGCCAACCGGCACGGCGGTCGCAAGGGTCTTCCTTGCGCTGGCCTCGGCATTGCGCGGTTCGATATCGCGCCAGAGCAATGCGCGGACTTTTCCGTCCTCCACCTCCGGAAAGCACTGGTAGGCATGGCGGATATCGTGATCCGGCCCGTCGGCGTTCAGGCATACCACCTCGTCGACGCTGGCACGGACCGCCGCCAGCCCTTGGGGCGCGCCCACGGGGACTGCGCAAACCAGCCAGGCTGGCTGCCGCCTGCGTACCGCGTGGATCGCCGCCATCATGGTGGCGCCAGTGCAGAGTCCGTCGTCCACCAGGATCACGATGCGGCCATGCGGGTCAAGCCGCGCACGCTGCGACGTGTAGATCGCGCATTGCTGCTTCAGCAGATCAAGCTTTGCCAGCCGCTCCTGGGCAAAATGCGTGGGAGCGGGCTGCCCGACCGCCGGGTTCTTCACGCGGTAGGTCCAGCCATTCTCGGTCACGGCGCCAACCGCGGCGACGCCATCGTCCGGGCCGATCAGCTTGCTGACCAGTACCACATCGAGTTGCCCCTCCAGCGCATCGGCGAGGCCGCGCCCGATGGGTACGCCGCCCTTCGGAATGGCGAGAATCAAGGGATGCTGGCCCCGATACTTGGAGAGCGCCTCGGCTAGCTGCGCCGCGGCCTCTTCCCGGCTCGCGAAACGGGCAAGTGGCGGACTCATCGATTTGCCTCCCATCCTTCGGGCAGCGGCTGCGCGCTGCGAGTTAGTTCCGGCTTGCACCCAGATTAAGCCGTTGGCATAGCCAGTTCTTGTGCCATGTCAAATATTGGGCCACGACCCCATCGATAGCGCCTCAATCGATCGAAAACCGACCGATCAGCCATCCGCGCAGGGCATAGGTCAGGCAGCAATAGCCAAGGATGATCGGCGGCAGGAATAGCCAGAGCATGCCGGGCGGAGGCAGCAGGCCCAGCGGCTGTGCGAGCGGCGAGTAAGGCAGCCAGATGCCAATCAGGCAAATCGCCAATGTGGTGGCAATCAGCGCGGTGCTGCCACGGCTTTGCACAAAGGGAACGTGTCTTGTGCGAATCACATGAACGATCAAGGTCTGCGACAGCAGCGACTCCAGGAACCAGCCGGTCTGGAACAGGTGCTGCTGAGCCGGCGTGCTAGCGCCCAGTATCCAGTAGAGCGTCGCAAAGGTGACGTAGTCGAACAACGAGCTGATCGGGCCGATGCACAGGATATAGCGGCCGAGCTTGCCGATCTCCCATCGGCGCGGGCGGCTGACGGCATCGTCGTCCACGTTGTCGGTAGGCAGCGCCGTCTGCGAAAAATCGTAGAGCAGGTTATTGGTCAGCACCTGGATCGGCGCCATCGGCAGGAACGGCAGCCAGGCACTCGCGCCGAGTACGCTGAACATATTTCCGAAGTTGGAACTCGCACCCATGCGCAGGTACTTGAGCAGGTTGGCAAAGACCTTACGGCCTTCGATCACGCCGTCGTGCAGGACCAGCAGACTCTTTTCCAGCAGGATGATGCTGGCGGACTCCTTGGCGATATCCGCGCCGCTGTCCACCGAGATGCCCACGTCGGCCGCGTTTAGCGCGGGCCCGTCGTTGATGCCATCGCCGAGCACCCCCACCACCCGTCCGCGCCCGCGCAGGGCCTTGACGATGGCCGCCTTGTGCGCCGGTGCCAGCTTGGCGAAGAGTTGCGTGCGCTCGGCAAGCTCCCCCAGCGCTTGCGGCGTGAGTCCGTCGAGTTCCGCGCCGAGTACGGCCCGACCCACGTCAAGGCCGACTTCCCGGCATATCTTGCGCGCGATCACCGGGCTGTCGCCGGTCAATACCTTGACTTCGATGCCGCTGTCGCGCAGCGCGGCCAGCGCCGGTGCCGCGCTATCCTTGGGCGGGTCGATGAAGGCGATATAGCCAAGCAGGATCAGGGCGGACTCGTCCGCCACCGAGTAAGGTTGTGTATCCGGCGCCGGCGGCAAAGGCTTGTAGGCGATCGCGATCACCCTGAAGCCGTCTTCGTTGAGTGCATTGCACACCGACATCAGCGAATGGCGGTGCGAGTCGTCAAGCGCCATCGCCCGCCCGCCGAGCTCGGCGCTGGCGCATGCGGCATACACTTCCTCCACCGCTCCCTTGCAGACCAGGAGCCTGCCGTGGGGCCCGTCCACCACAACCGACATGCGACGGCGCTCGAAATCGAACGGCACTTCGTCGATCTTGCGGTAGCCACCCTCCAGCCGGAGCGTTTCGCCGACCTCGTCATGCAGGAGCACCGCCTTGTCCAGCAGGTTGTGCAAGCCGGACTGGTGGTAGCTGTTCAGGTAGGCGAATTCCAGCACGCGCGCGGTCTCCTGCCCCGCCAGGTCCACATGCTTCTTCAGGATGATGCGGTCCTGCGTCAAGGTGCCGGTCTTGTCGGTGCACAGGATATCCATGGCGCCCAGGTTCTGGATGGCGCTGAGGTGTTTCACGATCACCTTGCGGCGCGACATGGCAAGCGCGCCTTTTGCCAGGTTCACCGTTACCAGCATCGGCAGCATCTCGGGGGTCAGCCCCACGGCGACTGCCACCGCGAACAGCAGCGCCTCCAGCCAGTCGCCCTTGGTCAGCCCATTGATCAGGAACACCAGCGGCGCAAGGATCACGATCAGGCCGATCATCAGGCGCGCGAAGCGCTGCAGGCCTTGCTCGAACACGGTACCGGAGGTTTCCTCGGACAACGAGCGGGCGATGCCGCCAAACACGGCGCGCGGCCCGGTCAGCACCACCACCACGGTCGCGCTTCCACTGGCCACGGCCGTGCCCATCAGCACGATGTTCTCCAGCGTGCCGGGCTCGTCGCCGCTGGCGCTCTCCAGCGCGAACTTCTCCACGGGCAGCGATTCGCCGGTCAGCGCTGACTGGTTAACGAACAGATCTTTCGAAGCCAGCAGCCGGGCATCCGCGGGAACAAGGTCACCCGCCGCCAGATGAACGATGTCGCCCGGCACCAGTGCGCCGATTGGCAGTTCGCTGGTGATGGGTAATGCCCCCGGCTGCGACCGGCGCTGCGTGGCGGCGGTGGTATGCACCATGGCGCGCAGCGCCGCTGCAGCACGTCCGGAGCGGCGCTCCTGCACGGTGGCCAGGCCAACGCTGAGCATCACCATCAGGGCGATCACCGCGGCCGCGTCGTAGTCTCGGATGGCTGAGGATACCGCTGCCAGGGTCAGCAGCATCACATTGAGCGGATTGAGCAAACGGCGCAGCAGGTCGAGCACCGCCGGGCGCGGACGCTCATGTTCCACCAGGTTGGGGCCGAGGTTTTGCAGGCGCAGGGTGGCCTCGGCGCCTGTCAGCCCCTCCAGGCTGGTATCCAGCTGCTGGAGCAGGGTCGCTTGCGGCAAGCCGGCGGCCCGTAGCAACGCGTCCGGTATGCCGCCAGACGAGGCCGGCTTCTGCCTGCCAGTCGGCGCAGTACCTGCCGCGCCTTGCCCCGATGCGACAGGCCGGTGCCGTAGCCGGCCCACCATCCCGCCCAGGTACTGGATCGCCCGGCCAATCATGAACGCGCCCTTGCCTGTGCTAGCGCAGCCCTGGCAAGCAGGCCGGTGAACCTCGCCCGGTCATTGACCAGCAGCTTGCCGGCGAGTTTGAGGATACCGGAACCCATGTTCTTGCTCTCTTGTCCGTGTGCTGCACTGGACCGCACCGTCCGGTCCCGCGGGTTCCGGGACAGACATCGGACATTGGGCACGGGAGAAGCCCCACCCGCCACTCAGAGGTGCAGCGGTGTCTGCACGCTGCCGGAACGTTCGTGTTCCCGCTCGTTGTGCAGCACGCTGGCGAGCATGTTCCACTGAGCGCCAAGGGCATCAACGATATCGTCCAGCGACAGTACGCCCACCACCGCTTCGGCATCCGTTACCGCGAGGCGGCGCACGCCGTGCGCCAGCATCGTCTGCAACGCGTCGTCGATGCCTGCATCCTTGCCGATCGCCACCACGCCGCGCGTCATCACGTCCGCAACAGTCGCCTCCGCGGGCACCGTGCCTGCGGCGGTGCTCTGCAGCACGATGTCGCGATCCGTGACGATGCCCATCGCGCGCTGGCCGCCTCCGAATGGCTCCGTCACCACCAGCGCGCCAACGTGGCGGTCGCGCATCTGCACCGCAGCGTCGCGCAGCGTGCACGTACGCGGGATATGAACGGCGGACAGCGAGCAAATCTCTTCGATCCTCATCATGCTTCTCCTGGCTTGACCTGGGTTTGTGCCGATTCAGATTCCCGTAGCGTTCGCCGGCGATGCTCAGGGGGGATCAAGGCACGCCGGTGCCATGCATTCAGTCTAATGTCGGGCGCTCAGCAGCCATTGACGCAGATCAATTGCGCCTGCAGCGCGGCGCAGGAGGACGCGCAGGAGGACGAGCTGTATCAGGCCTTGTGCGAAACCTGCTTGCCAGAGTGGCCTCACAACGGGGCAAGAAAATAGCCGGCTGCGCGGTCCACCTTGCGTCGCATTGCGCTGGATCAAGCCACGCGTGGCTTCGCCGGCAATACTGTAACTGTCGCCGCCCTGTTGAGGCCGGCAATTAATGCGGACCAAAACCATCATGGCTAGCAAGCGTGTCGTCGCCTGTCTCGCGGCAGCGGCGTTGATCGGGCTCATCGAACCAGCGTTGCCCGTCCATGGGGCGCGACCGTATGCCGATACCCCGCTTCAGGTACAGGAGATGAACGGGATCCCCTATGTGTCCGGCGGTATCGGCGACGATGAGGTGAAAGCCATTCGCTCGATGGCGGGCCGCTTCAATGTGCGGCTTGGCTTCTACAATGCGAAGGGCGGCGAGGCGCTGTCCGACGTCGTGGTATCCGTGGTGGATAGCAACGGCAAGCGGCGTCTGCGGGTAGTCGCGTCCGGTCCCTTGCTATACATGCGACTGCCGGCCGGTGCTTATACCTTGCGTGCCGAGTATCAAGGCGACAGCCAGACGCGCCGGTTCACTGCCGGGCATGCCCCGGTCAGCTACCTGTTTCGCCTGCGCGTCAACGAGATGGAAGACGACTGGATCTATTGCGATTCGAAGTGCCCCCGACGCGGCCGGTGACACCGGAGCCGTTTGACGGCATTGCGTACGCTTCAGCGCTAGTACGTGTCAAAGTTGCCATAGATCAAAGCCACCGGCAGCCATCTGGCTATATTGGGTTCCTGTGGTCGGAATCGCGAAACGACCCCGGCAACGCCGCATCTGCATTTAACGAGCTATCGAGGGGATGACGCCGTGCAAACCAATATCGGTACGGTTGACCGCACGTTCAGGATCGTTGTCGGCCTGGCCCTGATCGGCCTTGCCGTCACCGGCACGATCGGCGTGTAAGGATGGATTGGCGTCATCCTGGTCCTGACAGGGCTCGTCCGCATCTGTCCACTCTACAGCCTGCTCGGTGTCTGAACCTGCCCGGCCTCGGGCGGAAAGCCCGACTGATCCGGCCTGCCTTCGCCCGTGGCCCCCGCCGGCAGGCTTCGGCGCCCGGAAGAGGTCGCGGCGCCGATTACCCTCACGTGCTCCGATGACGCAGCGTTTGTCACCGGCGCCAATATCGCCATCAATGGCGGGCAGCACATGCAATGAACGCCCCTATGCCAACCCGTGAACTTGCCGCCGCACCCGAGGCGGAATGCGGCTGCGCTCCCATCGATGCCGCACCGGACCAGTTCGACGAGCAAGTGCGCTCTACGCTGGCCTGCGCGACGCAGGGCATGTCGCTTGCCTCGTTCTGGCTGGCCGGACTGGACTGGGCGTTGCACCTGGCCGTCTCCCCTGGCAAGGTCGACGCGTCCCTGGGAGAGTGGATGAGCGCAATGATTGCCGCGACCGGCGGCATGTTGCCCGGTCCGGCCACTGCGCAACCAGCACCCGGCGCAACGGCGCCGCCGTCCGACCTGCGCTTCGCCGATCCCGCCTGGTCGCAGTGGCCTTTCCGCTTCTGGCGCGATGCCTTTCACAACAACGAGGCGCTATGGGCGTCGCTGACGCACGGGCTGCGTGGCGTATCCCCGCACCATGAGCGGATCGTGTCGTTCTGCGCGCGGCAGATGTTCGATACCTGCTCGCCCGGCAATGCCTGGTGGCTGAATCCCGTGGTGCTGCAGGCCGCCGCTGCCAGCGCCGGCGGCAATTTCGTCAACGGGATCCAGCACTGGCTGCACGATATGCAGGACGTGGTGGCGGACCTGTCACGCGAACCAAAGTTGCGTCGCCCGCCCACCTTCAAGGTAGGACGGGATGTCGCCGTTACGCCCGGCAAGGTGGTGTTCCGCAATGCCCTGATCGAGCTGATCCAGTACGCGCCAGCCAGCGCCGAGGTATGGCGGGA
Source organism: Cupriavidus sp. MPR-AND1C (assembly GCF_058809705.1). Taxonomy (NCBI): domain Bacteria; kingdom Pseudomonadati; phylum Pseudomonadota; class Betaproteobacteria; order Burkholderiales; family Burkholderiaceae; genus Cupriavidus; species Cupriavidus sp. MPR-AND1C. The sequence goes on from NZ_JBXASU010000004.1 coordinate 102,428, forward strand.
GCCAGTGCTGATCGTGCCTTCCTGGATCATGAAGTACTACATCCTGGACTTGCAGCCGCGGGACTCGATGGTGCGCTTCCTGGTCGAGCAAGGCCACACGGTCTTCATGATCTCGTGGAAGAACCCGGGTGCCGATGCGCGCGACCTCGGGCTTGACGATTACCTGCGCCTCGGCGTGCGGGCCGCCTTGCACGCGGTGCGGGAGCGCTGCCCCGATACGCGTATCCACGCCGCCGGCTATTGCCTGGGCGGCACGCTGCTGTCGATCTGCGCGGCGGCGCTTAGCCGCGACGACAGTGGCTTGCCCCTGCAAAGCCTGACCTTGTTCGCCAGCGAGACGGACTTTACCGAGCCAGGAGAACTCGGCCTGTTCATCGACAGCAGCGCCTTGTCCACGCTGGACGCGATGATGCGCCAGCAAGGTTACCTGGACGGTCCCCAGATGGCAGCCGCTTTCCAGATGCTGCATTCGCGCGACCTGGTCTGGTCCCGCATGATGAGCGAGTACCTGCTCGGCAAGCGGCTGCGCCCCAACGACCTGGTGTCATGGAACCGGGACGTCACCCGCCTGCCCTTTCGCATGCATTCGGAGTGCCTGCACAAGCTGTTCCTCAACAACGACCTGGCGGAAGGACGCTATTGCGTGGATGGCCGCCCCGTCGCCCTGTCAGACATCGGCATGCCGATCTTCGCGGTCGGCACGGAACATGACCATGTCTCGCCCTGGCGCTCGGTCTACAAGCTGCATCTGCTGACGTCGGCGCCGTTGACGTTCCTGCTAACCTCGGGCGGCCACAATGCCGGCATCGTGGCCGACCCTTCGCATCCCGGCCGCCGATACCGGGTGGAAACGCGCGCGGCGCAGGCAACCTATGGCAGCCCCGAACGCTACCTCTCGACCGCGCGACGGCATGAGGGATCCTGGTGGCCCTGCTGGCAGGCCTGGCTGGCGTCACACTCCACCGGCCGGGTCCCCGCGCGCGACGCGGCGCACGGCGCGCTCGCCGACGCACCCGGGAGCTACGTGCTGGAGGGTTAGGCAGACCGTTGCGACGCGAGCCCGCGCGCATTGATGCCATCCACCGCGATGGCCCGACGGTCAGGCCGGGCCTGACCGGCACTGTCCGGTATTCCATGACGTGCCCTGTGCATTGGCTGCGCTGATGCCCGTGGGCGGCCCCGGAAAACACCATGTCAGCGGATCGTCACACGCTGTTGCGGCGAGGCTTCTTTCTTGGGCAGTACCACCCGAAGGACACCGTTCTCGTAGCTGGCATCCACCTTGCCTTCGTCCACGGCGCTGTCAAGCGTGAAGGCGCGTTGCATCGCGCCGCTGTAGCGCTCACGCCGGATCACGCGCTCACCTTCCTTCTGCTCGGAGGACTTTTCCACCTTGGCTGAGATCATCACCGTGCCGCGATCGACGCAGACTTCGATATCCTCCTTCTTAGCGCCGGGAATCTCCGCGACCAGGCTGTAAGCCTTGTCGGTCTCCGTCACGTCGACCTTGAACGCAAATCCGCCATCATTGGTGCCACGCAAGGCGCGTAGCATGCCTTGCAACATGTCACCGACCGGTTCGACCGACAGCGGATCATAAATCCTGAGATTGCGCATTGTTGCCTCCTTGGGGTGAACGGCCCGCAAGAGGAGCGGACCTCCGGTTCATGGTGGCATAGCGCGCTGATGGCACCTTGTCCCAGATCAAGCGCGGCGGAGCTAGATTTCGCCTTCGCCACACAGGCGATGCCGGATCGCATAGCGCACCAGTGCCGCTTCGCTGGGCAACCGCAGCTTTTCCATCAGCCGCATCTTTTAGGTGCTCACGGTCTTGGCGCTGACGCACAAGGCGGCAAACACGCCCGACCGCAGTGGCCCGTCCGGCATCAGCCGTACCTTGCCGCGCTTGCAGCGCGGCGCCGTATGGCAGAGACTTTGCGTATCCCTGTCCTTTACTACCTCTGCTGCCCGATCGGCAACATCCTTGTCCTGCATCAAGACCTATGCATCCAAGCTAAACAATGCTGGCATCAGGAAGCAGGCATCCGCCGGAGCAAGGTTCATGAGCCGCGTACCCACAGCCAGCCATCGCGAGAACGCCGAGCCTATGCGCTCGGCCCGGCAATCCCGCCATGCTGTGCGGTCCACTGTCGCGCCCTCGCCGTGGCGATGCGGATGGCCATGCCCTCGTCCATGCCTTCGCGCAGCAGGGCGTTGGCAATCTCGATGGCCTTCTCCCGTGTGTCAGGGGCCAGGTGTTTCATCGAAGCTGGATAGTAGTCCGCGTCCCAGGGCATGTTTCACTCCATCCACGTCATCCATCAGCGGCCGGCAGGTATTCCGGCTCAGTATGGCGCACCCATTGGCGCGCGATCTGACGTGGCGCAATAACCGGCGCGAAATCCCGCGGCGCGACTTCGCCCCCGCTTGCGCCGACCAAGGACCAAGCCATGCATACGCAAACGCAAGCCGCTGCCGAAACCCTGACCTTCAAGCCGCTGGAGATCGACACCTACCAAGAGCATGTGATCTACATGCATCGGGACTGCGTGGTGTGCCATGCCGAAGGCTTCTCCGCTCAGACTCGGGTACAAGTGAGTACTGGCGCGGGCGCGCAATCCCTGATTGCCACGCTCAATGTGGTGGGGGACGCGCTACTGGCGCCTTCCCAGGTAGGCTTGTCTTCCGGTGCGAGCCAGCAACTCGGTGTAGCGGCTGGCGACATCATCGCCGTCACGCATGCGCCGGGCCTGGAATCCCTGCGCGCGGTGCGCAGCAAGATCCACGGCAATCCACTCGACGCGCCGCAGCTCTGCGCCATCATGGGCGATATCTCTGCCGGCCGGTACTCGGACGTGCACATTGCTGCCTTCCTGAGCGCGTGCGCGGGCGGCCGGATGACCACGCAGGAAACTGTCGACCTGACCTGCGCCATGCTCGACACCGGCGACCGACTCGATTGGGACCGCCCCGTGGTCGCCGACAAGCATTGTGTCGGCGGGCTCCCGGGCAATCGCACCAGCCCGATCGTGGTAGCCATCTGCGCGGCAGCGGGCTTGCTGCTGCCCAAGACCTCCTCGCGCGCCATCACCTCTCCCGCCGGCACCGCCGACACCATGGAAGTACTGACCCGGGTCACGCTGAGCGCGGCGGAGATGCGCCGCGTGGTGGAGCGGGTCGGCGCCGCGCTAGTGTGGGGCGGCTCCCTGACGCTCAGTCCCGCGGACGATGTACTGATCCGCGTGGAACGCGCGCTGGAAATCGACAGCGATGCCCAACTGGTAGCGTCCGTGCTGTCGAAGAAACTGGCGGCCGGCTCCACCCATGTGCTGATCGATGTGCCGCTCGGACCCACCGCCAAAGTCAGGACGGATGCAGACCTGGCGCGCCTGCGCCTGCTCCTTGAGGAGGTGGCGCGCGCGTTCGGCATGCATGTTCTGGTGGTCCATACCGACGGCAGCCAGCCCGTTGGGCGCGGAATCGGTCCCGCGCTGGAAGCGCGCGATGTGCTGGCCGTGTTGCAGGGCGCGGAATCAGCACCGGCCGACCTGCGGGGCCGCGCCCTGCTGCTGTCCGCAAGCCTGATGGAATTCTGCGGCGCAGTGCCTGCCGGGCAAGGCCTGGCACTGGCAACGCGCCTGCTCGCCGATGGCGCCGCCTGGGCCAAGTTCCAGGCCATCTGCGAAGCACAGGGCGGCCTGCACCAGCCGGGCAGCGCCCCGTTGCGGCGCGAAATCCTGGCACCGGCCGATGGCATCGTGACCAGCATCGACAATCGGCTGCTGTCGCGCGCAGCCAAGCTGGCGGGTGCCCCCAACCGGAAGGCGGCGGGTATCGACATGCACGTCCGCCTCAACGATGCCGTGCGCGCAGGCCAGCCCCTCTTTACCATTCACGCGCTGGCACAGGGCGAACTGGCCTACAGCCAGAACTTCCTGACGACGCATCCCGCGATCAATATCGGCACAACGGAGCAAAGATGAAACCAACCTTGTTCGCCTTGCCGGGCAATGAGCGGGCCGCGCGGGCACTGGCGAGCGCGCTGGGAGCCGACTGGGGCAGCGCCGCGATACGGCATTTCGCAGATGGGGAATCCAGCGTGCGCCTGCTGTCACCGCTGCAGGGCCGGCAGGCCATCCTCGTTTGCACGCTCGACCGTCCCGACGAGAAAATCGTACCCCTGCTGTGGGCTGCCATCGCTGCGCGCGAAAGCGGTGCAAGCCGCGTCGGCTTGGTGGCGCCCTACCTCGCGTACATGCGGCAGGACGCCGTCTTTCATCCGGGCGAGATCGTGGCGGCACGGCATTTTGCCGCACTCTTGTCCCGTCACTTCGATTGGCTGGTCACGGTGGACCCGCACTTGCACCGCATTGCCACCCTCGACGACATCTACACCATCCCCACGCAATGCGTTCAGGCCGCGCCAGCCATCGCGTCATGGCTGCGGGCCACAGTGAACCAACCGTTCCTGGTCGGGCCGGACGAAGAAAGCCGTCAATGGGTAAACGACGTCGCACGCCGGTGCCAGGCACCGGCCATAGTGCTGCATAAGACGCGGCACGCAGACCGCTGCGTTGAAATCCAGGCAGCCGACCTGAACGCGGCGGCTGGATGCACACCAGTCCTGCTGGACGATATCGTGGCCACCGGCTCGACCATGGTGGCGGCGGCGAATCTGTTGCGGCGGGCCGGACTGGCACCGCCTGTCTGCGTTGCGGTGCACGCGGTATTCGCGGGCGATGCCTTTGCCGAACTGCGCGCGGTTGCCGCCGAGATCGTCACCTGCGACACGGTCTCCCATTCGTCGAATGGGATTGCGCTGGCCGCGCCGCTGGCTGAAGCGGTATCCGCCGTAACCAGCATTGCGTCGCGGTAAGCGCAACCGACAATCTCTTGCACCGGCTTGACGTTGGACAGAAAACCGTGCGGTTCGGCTTGCGGCGGCAATCGTACTGTCTAGACTGCAGAAAGCCGACAAGGTGATTGTGGCCTTGACGTTTTCTGTGCTTCTCCTCGCCTTTCCCTGCTCTGCTTTTTTCTCGCCCCGGGGGGTGATGCCATGACCATCAAACAGATCATCTTTCCCAAGACCAGCCCCTCATTTTGCCCCGCCGATCTGTCTCTCGAATGCCCTGTCAGCGTGAACGGCGCAGCGGCCAGCTACGCGATCACGGCCGAAGCACTGGAAGACCACTTTGGCGCGCGCTCGCACCGGGCTGAAGACCTGATCCAGGCCTTCGAAGGACACCGCAAGGACATCGAAAACGTAGCCCGGCAGTTGTTCGAAATGACCGCCGCCCATAATATTGTGCTGCACAGCGGTCATTTCCGCTTCGCGGTATAGCGTCCAGTTTCCAGAAGGCGACGGCGGGTCATACCAGACACCGTCACTGTCACGCTGAATCCCGCTGTGGATGTAGCGACCTCCATCGAGCGGGTGCTCGATACGCGCGAATTGAGATGCAGTGCCTGCCGATATATATGCCCGGCTCGCACGCACAGCCAGCGCACGCGGCACACGCATGGTGCTGGACATCTCGGGTCCCGCGCTCGCCGCGGCGCTGCTGTGCCACGGGCCATCGGCTTGCGCTGGATTTGCCGTGCCGGTGTGCGCCGATTGCAAGCGCCAGGGCATCGGCAGCCTGCGGCCCGGCAAGATGGTGGCCTGCTGCCGCGCCCGCGGCGCACGGGAGCGGGTGGGAATACTGGCCGCCCGCCTTTGACCGGCCGGGGACAGGGGTTGCGCTGGATCAAGTCGTTCGCGGCCATTTCATCGATACTGATTAAATACGTGGTACACAGCAGCGGCAACGCTATCCTGCCCCTGGAGCAGGCTTAACCGGCATGGATTGCCTATGCGTCAGTCCCGGAACAACGCTAGCAATCGGCGCCGCGCAGATCCAAAGGCCGCGGGCGCCGACGAGGCTATGCTACCGCCGCGCGGCAGGATCCTCATGCCGCGCTACCCGATGCGGCAAAAAACAGCCTCGCTCGCGTTCAGCGCGCTGGGCGCGACACCGGACTCGCTGCTAGGCATGCCACGACCGCGCCTGCTGCGCTTGCTCGCCTTGGTCGAGGAACTGCAGCGCGCGCTCGACCTCACGCGTGACGGGATAGCCCTCGCGCTTGCCAGCACGCACACGCCACCAAGTAAACCGGTCCAAGTGGCAGCCCCTGAGCCCTCCGAATTTGCCACCGGCGAATCCTGCCAAGGCAAACGAAGAACGCGCAGCGTGCCTCGTCGTCACGCGCGGAAGGCTCCATGAGGAGGAAAAAGTCATGTGCCCACAGCTCACCCCATTCCTGGCCGTGCGCCTATTGGCGCGGCGGCTCAATGACAATGACAGTGACTACGAGGAGGTGCTAGCGCTGGCCGAGGGACGGAACTTTATCCTGCTGGGGGAGGCGACGCACGGCACCCGTGAGTTCTATCGCATGCGCGCCGACATCACGCGCTTGTTGATCATGCGTGGTGAAGTGGGCGCCATCGCCATCGAGGGCGACTGGCCCGATGTCTGGCGCGTGAATCGCTTTGTCCTGGGCGAGGGCAGCGACGTCGCCGAATCCGCGCTGGATGACTTCCAGCGTTTCCCCGCCTGGATGTGGCGCAATCGAGAGATGCTGGCATTCGTTGCCTGGCTGCGCGCGCACAACACCACGCTGCCGGTTGCCGCCCGCGTCGGCATCTATGGCCTGGACTTGTACAGTCTGTATCGGTCGGCGGACGCGGTGATCCGCTATCTTGAACAAATCGACCCTGATCAGGCGGAACTGGCGCGCGCTCACTATGCGGCCTTGGATCATGTCCGGGAGCCGCAGACTTATGGCTACGAGGCGGCCACGGGTCAACGCCGCAGCGCGCGCGATGGCGCCATTGCGCAACTGCTGAAACTCCGCGAGGATGAGGCGGAGCACCTCTCGCGAGACGGTCTTTCCGCCATGGATGCGTTTTTTTTTGCCGAGCGGAATGCGCAGGTCGTCGTCAATGCAGAACATTACTATCGCGCCATGTTCGAGCGACGCATCAACACCTGGAACCTGCGCGATGCCCATATGGCGCAAACCCTGTTTGCCATTTCCAGGCACCGCCTCCGCCAGGGCGGCGCCGGCCGCGTAGTGGTGTGGGCACACAACTCGCATGTCGGCGATGCACGGGCCACTGAGACACACACGCACGGCGAGTGGAACCTCGGCCAATTGGTGCGGCAGGAAGCCGGCGCGGATGCCTTGCTGGTGGGCTTCACCACCTACACGGGCCATGTCTGCGCGGCGTCCGCCTGGGACGCCGCGGCGGAACAGAAATGGGTCCGCCCTGCCCTGCGGGACAGTTGCGAGGCACTCTTTCACGCCAGCGGACTGGACCGCTTTTACCTGCCTCTGGATACCCCGAGCGCGGCGGAATTGCGCATGCCCATGCTACAGCGCGCCATTGGCGTGCTCTATTTGCCCGAATCGGAGCGCGCGAGCCACTATTTCACCGCTGCGGTCGCGAATCAGTTCGATGCCATCTTCCATGTGGACGAAACCAGTGCGGTGGAGCCGCTGGCGCCGCCGCTTGGGTGGCACCAGCCCGAGGCGACGCAAACGCTAGCCTGAAATTGCGCGGTAAGGGCGGGTTGGGGATCTGGCGCTACCAGCATAGCAAGGCCATCGCCCCCGACAACACGCTCTTCATTCACCCAGTGCCAACGAACCCTCCCCGTGCGGCGCCGACCCACTGTTCGATTGGTGGCAGGTCAGCGCTTTCTGGAGTGCGAAATGGCGGCGCGAAATCAATCGGCTGACGCAGATCAAGGCGTGCCATCGATCCGGAACTAAGCTCGGATTATTCTGGCTGTGCGTGACGCCGGCCGGCCCGCAAATCCCGAGTTCCAGGACGAGGTGAAACATGAGCGAAGTAAAGAGGCTGCAATACGAGCCGATCACCGGCTTACTGCCGCGCCCCGCAAGCGGCGGCGCTGACAAGCACATTGACTTTCCCGAACCTGATATGTCCGGGGGGCTGCCCTTGATGGGAGCGCTTTGGCAACGCAAGAGTACTCGGTCTTTCACAGAGGAAGCGTTAAGCACCCGGCAACTCGGCGACCTGCTGTGGGCCGCCGACGGGGTCAACCGGCAGGGCGGCGGGCGCACCGCACCTTCGCCTCATGGCTTGAACGAGATCGACATCTACGTGGCGCTGCCCCAAGGCCTGTATTGCTACGACACGGCCCATCACCGCCTTATCCGCAAACGTGCGAGTGACATGCGCAACCTGACTGGATATCAGGACTTTGTCGGCCTCGCGCCGCTGGACTTGATCTTTGTCGCGAACTATGGCCGGATGACCGGGCTAGTGCCACAGCAGCGCGGGGGATTCGCCGCAGTCAGCGCGGGCGCGATTGCGCAGAATGTCTATCTATATTGCGCCTCGGCGGGGCTGGGCACGGTAGTACGCGGATGGCTGAACCACCGGGCGCTCGCTGAAGCCATGTCGCTGAACGAGGACGAGGTGCCGCTGCTAGCGCAGACCGTGGGCTTTCCCCTCGTTGCCGTGACACAGTAGCGCAGTAGCCAGCCCAAACAACGCAGACTGCGCCGCGCGCCCGGCAATCGACAAGCATGCGAAGCGCCAAGCGCCGACGCCTTGCCGCCGGGCGAACATCTCAGGTCTCATAGACCCACCGTCATGCGGTCCACCACCTGCGTCACGCCGGGAGCGGACCATGCCGTCTCTCGGGCAGCACGGATTTCGGCCCAGTTGCGCAGCGTGCCAGACAATGTGACGGTACCTCCGGCGACGGCGATGTTCAGGTGCAAAGCATCGGCGATCGCCTGGCGCGAAAGCGCATTGGTGATTCGCTTTGCGAGATCTGTCGGGACAACCGTCGGGCGCACGCTGACGCCGTTGGCAATGCTAGTAACACCCCGCACCCGCCGCACCATGTCGGCGGCGGCCGCGCGCTGGTAGCCGTGGTCCACCTCGCCCGTCAGCGTCACCGCGCCATGCTCTACCATCACCCTAATGGTGTCGGCGGGTATGGCGGCATTCCACATCAGCGCGTTTTCGATCCCACGCGCAATGTCGGCATCCGGCCGCTGCTCGTCGGGCGACAGGCGCACGTCGAGTTCGACCACCACCGCCCCCACGCCGAAAACACGCCGCACCGCTTCTTCCACCGCATGCTTTGCTGCGAAACTGTCAAGCTGACCACTCAAGGTCACCACGCCCTCGTTGACCTGAACGCCGATGCTCTCGGCGCGGATTTCGGGATCCCATTCCAACTCTTCGCAAACATCCTGCTTGAGCTGCGCATCGCTTTTCATGGCGTTCTCCTGTCCGTCAATTCGTGTTACCGCACCGGCAACGTGCCGGCAATCAATGTGACATCAGCACCGGCACTGTCATGGTGTCCAGCAAAGTCTGTGTGACACCGCCCAGTACCAACTCGCGCAGACGGCCTTGGCCGTACGCGCCCATTACCGCCAGATCGGCGCCGAAGTCTGCCGCGCGCGAGAGTAGTGTCTCGCCGATGGCAATGTCCGATCCTTCCTGGCAGTATTCGATGTCCGCGTGGACGCCATGGCTTTCCAGTGCCGCCACGGCATGGCGCGGCAGGCCCGCATCCGGCCGTGCACCTGCGCCTTGCGCACAAAACACCTTGGCATGGCCGCCCATGGCCTCATGCAAAGCGCGCGTGGCTTCGCGCCCGCCGTTCCACGCCACCACGGCACGCGCCGGGCATGTCGGGCTGCGGCGAGGCAAGCTGCAGCCGCAAGGCGGTCCTGCGCGCGTAGGCTGGTGTCCATGTGAACCATGATGCTTGCGTAGTCCATGACATTCCTGTGCGGTTTGAACGCTTGCATCCAGTCTAAGAAACGCCCGGCAGCGGCTATTGACTCAGGTCAAGGCAATGACCCACGCGTACGCCGCCTTACGCCGGCTTGGCGCCAGCACGCTCTTCTGCCAAAGGCGCGTGCCCCAGCAAAACCGGCTGACAGCATTGCCTGACGAGTCCCTGCGCCTGGCGCACGTCCCCGTGCCAAGCCCCGGCCCAGGCGAAGTGCGTATCGCGGTGAGCACCTGCGGTGTCTGCCGCACCGACCTGCACATTGTCGACGGCGAACTCGCGCACCGGAAAGCCGCGCTCATTCCCGGACACGAAGTCGTCGGCAGATCATTCCCCTGGCCGAAACGACGATCTATGAATTGGAGCGCCGCGTCGAGCTCCCTCACGCTCGAACCAGACGCCGCGTTGCGTCGTCCGGGACCTGGACGAGGTGCAAGCGTGTATCGAGGCACGCAAGCAGGCGTCTCGTAGCGTTCAGCAGCGTCGTGCCGGTGCGGCGCAGCTCGTGCAGTGGCAGGCGCACCGCGCGCCTTCACCTTGCTGCAGAGGGCGCGTAGGTCATCGGCGGTGATTTCGTTGAGTAGCCGGTTCAGGAAGACCGGCAGGATGTCCCGATCGACGATGCTCTGACGCATCGTCTTCGTGCTGTCGGCCATGCGCGCACCCGCCAGCCATTTCTCGGTCATTTCCCCGAAGGTCTTGGCGGCGGTCAGCCGACGCTTCTCACGTTGCTTTTCCAGCGCGGGGGACTTGCCCTCGGCGACGGCCTTCTTGGTGTCGATCCGCTTTTCACGGGTCGGGGCCGGTTGGCCCGTAGCGGCCGGCGGTCAGCGTCTCGCGGCGGCCGTTGAGACGGTAGTCGTAGGGCCGATGCGCTCCCCGATGCCGTCGCACGAGAACTGACATCGAGCTGGTAGGCTGTGCGATCGCTGGTGTCCGAGTAAAATTCAGGACGCAGTTTGCGCATGAATTTTGATGGCGTCACCCCTTTCTTGTTCTCTTTCAGCCATTCATTGCCTCTTAAATACGAGTTCCGTCATCGTATACATGCGAAGAAAATGTTCGAATGTCGCCATGCACTTCCGCGCCAAGCGTAGACCTCCACCGCCCCTAAACTAATGCTTCCAGCTCGTTGTAAGCCGAGCGCGGCAAGCGCCGTCCTTCCTTTGCCACATTCACCTGCAAGGCTATTCGCGCCACGTCCAACACGCCTTTGCCTAACGGATAGCTGCCCTTGGCCTGTAACCAGGTCAGCACGTCCGCTAGATGCCAGATCGACGCGCTACCCTCATGCACCGGTGCAGGGAAACTGCCCGGATGCGAAAGCATCAGTTTGCGCATGTTCTGCCGTGACACGCCTATGATGTCGGCCACATCGGTCAGGCCGACCAAATCGGGCGCCACTTCGATCAGTCTGGCTGCCGGCACGGCGCGCCGCACGTCAACTAACGCGCTGCGCACGGCCGCGTCCGCATTGTCCGCCTCGCGGGTAAATTCCAGCGCGAGCCGCCCGGGCTGACCGATCCCGATCAGGGCATCATCGCAACCGGCCTCGCCCAGACGCTCGACCAACCCATCTGGATCACGATCGTCGTCGGCGAGCTGGTATTTCAAAGTGAAGATGTATTCCATCGTGCTACTCCTCGACACCGTCGGCCGCATCCTGTTGCTTGCGGTGCGTAGTGCAGTTGTTCACGACGCGCCGTAAGGCGCGTGCGTGGTTGCCGGGGTTCTTCGGCGTGCTCCATATCGACGTGATACAGAACTCGCCGCAGCGGCACTCCTCGTCGTTGTACGGACAATAAATCCGTCCCCAAGCGTGGCTACCGCCGACTTCGACGCGCCAGCCCTGTTCTTCGGCGTGCTTGAGAGCTTCCTCGACCTCTTTCTTCGGATGAGGGGAACGAGCCATCAGTTATCTCCAGTATTGGGATGATTGGCTTGGTTGTCAAGTGACAACCAAACACCCGTTTCTGCGTCACCCGGTTCAGGGTCGCGTTCGACATGCAGCGGTCGGCGTCATAGCGTGACGGCAGCACGAACTTGGAGCCAGCGGCGCAGGTGTGGAGCGCCACGAAGATGTCGAGTGCCTGACGCGAAAGGTAGACCACGTGGGGGTTGCGCCCTTTCATCCGCCGCTTTGGGATCGTCCAGGTCGCAGTCTCGAAATCCACCTCATCCCAAGTGGCTTGGATTAGCTCGCTCTTGCGCGCCAGCGTCAGCAGAATCATGCGCAATGCAAGCCGGATGGTCGGATAGGTTGCCACCGATTCCATCTGCCGCGCCATCAGACGAATCTCCAACGGCGACAAGGCGCGATCGTTCGGCACGAAGGTCGCAATCGAGGCGGCACCCACACCCTCCACCGGGTTGTCGACCTTCTCCCCGTGCAGGATGGCGAACGCATAAACCTGCTTCACGATGTCGCGGACGTGTACCGCAGTGGCAGGGGCACCGCGCGCCTTCACCTTGTTGCACAAGGCACGCAGGTCATCTGCGGTGATTTCGTTGAGTTGCCGGTTCTCGAAGGCCAGCAAGATGTCCCGATCGACGATGCTCTGACGCATCGCCTTCGTGCTGTCGGCCATGCGCGCACCCGCCAGCCATTTCTCGGTCATTTCCCCGAAGGTCTTGGCGGCGGTCAGCCGACGGTTCTCACGTTGCTTTTCCAGCGCGGGGGACTTGCCCTGGGCGACGGCCTTCTTGGTGTCGATCCGCTTTTCACGGGTCAGGGCCGGTTGGCCCGTAGCGGCCGGCGGTCAGCGTCTCGCGGCGGCCGTTGAGACGGTAGTCGTAGCGAAAGGTGACGGTACCTGTAGGCGATACCGTCAGCCGACGGCATGAGAATAATCGCCCGCAAAGCCTTATGGGTATTGGATTTTTTCCCTTCCGTTACCGTCATGCCACCCAAGTCCGGGTGACGGTATCTGCAAGAACGCGCGTACAGCCCGAAGCATATGCCGACAAAACTACCGACGCCAGAGTCAGTCTTTAGCAAATCGTTAGCAATAGCAGAAAAGACGAAACCCGCGACGAATCGCGGGTTTCCGGGGGATTGCCAATAGCCGTCAATAGCTATTTGCTAATGTGAAATCACTCCCACTCGATCGTCGCCGGCGGCTTGCCCGACACGTCATACACCACGCGATTCAAGCCACGCACCTCATTGATGATGCGGTTCGAACAGCGGCCCAGCAGCGCGTACGGCAAATGCGCCCAGTGCGCCGTCATGAAGTCGGTGGTCTGCACCGCGCGCAGCGCGACCACGTAGTCATAGGTGCGGCCGTCGCCCATCACGCCAACCGACTTGACCGGCAGGAACACCGCAAAGGCCTGGCTGGTCAGGTCGTACCAGCTCCTGCCCACTTGCGAAGGCTCGCACATGCCGGCGGCGGCATCCTGCTCGGTAGCGACCGTGCCACGCAGCTCTTCGATGAAGATCGCGTCGGCGCGGCGCAGCAGCTCGGCGTAGTCACGCTTGACTTCGCCCAGGATACGCACGCCCAGGCCCGGGCCGGGGAACGGGTGGCGGTAGACCATCTCGGGCGGCAGGCCGAGCGCCACGCCGAGTTCGCGAACTTCGTCCTTGAACAGGTCGCGCAGCGGCTCGAGCAGCTTCAGGCCCAGTGTTTCCGGCAGGCCGCCCACATTGTGGTGGCTCTTGATGGTGGTGGCCTTCTTGGTCTTGGTGCCGCCGGACTCCACCACGTCGGGGTAGATCGTGCCTTGTGCCAGCCACTTCGCGTTGGTCAGCTTCTTGGCCTCGGCCTGGAACACTTCGACGAACTCGCGGCCGATGACCTTGCGCTTTTGCTCGGGATCGGTCACGCCGGCCAGGTGGCCGAGGAACTGCTCGGACGCGTCGATGGCGATGACCTTGGCGTGCAGGCGGCCGGCGAACATATCCATCACCATCTTGCCTTCGTTCAGGCGCAGCAGGCCGTGGTCAACGAACACGCAGGTGAGCTGGTCGCCGATGGCGCGGTGGATCAGGGCAGCGGCCACCGAGGAATCGACGCCGCCGGACAGGCCGAGGATCACTTCTTCGTCGCCGACCTGTTCGCGGATCTTGGCGACGGCTTCGGTGATGTGGTCATGCATGACCCAGTCAGGCTTGGCGCCCGCGATCTTCAGCACGAAGCGCTCCAGGATGTCGCGGCCCTTGGCGGTATGCGTGACTTCCGGGTGGAACTGCACGGCGTAGTAGCCGCGCGCTTCGTCGGCCATGGCAGCGATCGGGCAGCTGGGCGTGGAGGCCATCAGCTTGAAGCCCGGCGGCAGCTCGGCGACCTTGTCGCCATGGCTCATCCAGACCTTGAGCATGCCGTGGCCTTCGGGCGTGGAGAAATCTTCCAGGTCCTTGAGCAGCGCGGTGTGGCCATGCGCGCGCATCTCGGCGTAGCCGAACTCGCGATGGTCGCTCCACTCCACCTTGCCGCCCAGTTGCACGGCCATGGTCTGCATGCCGTAGCAGATGCCCAGCACCGGCACGCCGAGGTCCCATACGGCCTGCGGCGCGCGCAGCTGGTGGTCTTCGTAGGTGCTGGCGTGGCTGCCGGACAGGATGATGCCCTTGGGCGCGAACTCGCGCACGAATTCGTCCGTGACGTCGTTCGGGTGGATTTCGCAGTAGACGTGCGCTTCGCGCACGCGGCGGGCGATCAGCTGCGTGACTTGCGAGCCGAAATCAAGGATGAGGACTTTGTCGTGCATGATGGGCGGATGGCGTTTCGTCCGGTACGGGCTCGGTCATCACTTCGGTGCCCGGACCATAGCCGGGCGGCGGCGTGACACCCGGCTCGCGCCGGTATTCGGGTGATTGCGGCCGGCGTGCCACGGGGGCGGTGCCGGCATCCTTGTTTTGCGTCTCTTTTTGCAGCTCGCGCTGTTCGCGCTGCTCGCGTTCGCGCACGCGTACGCGCTTGGCGGCCGGGATCTGCACCGCGGCGAAGAAGGCCAGGATCGCGGCCAGCACAGGCAGCCAGATCTTGCCGGCGCCCTGCACCGGCAGGTCGAACATAAGCATCCACGCCACAATCAGCACCGCGCTGGCGAGGTTGACCTGCCCGACTGTCCGCGCCACCGCCACCGTAAGCTGCCCGTTGACGGTTGCCTGCCACAGCAGCAAGGCCAGGCCGACCAGGGCCACGCCGAGCAACTGCCCGTACATCGCGGGCTGCGGCTGCGGTAGTTGCAGCGCGCTATAAAGGGTCGTGAAAGGCGACAGCAGCATGACGATGCCGAGCAGCAGATTCAGCAACGCGTCCAGGAACAGCACGGCACGCAGCAATACTTTCATGAGAACTCCTCCGGCCAGGCGCAGTGCCTGGCTTGCGGGCGGCGCCGGGCGGCGCAGCCGGCGCGCGGCTGGCGGGACATCCAGGTCCCGCACAGCCGCCAGTTCATTGAGACCTGCCTGGTCGACTCACTGGCATCGACTTACTCGATGTAGTAGTTCGGCGCTTCCTTGGTGATCTGCACGTCGTGCACATGCGACTCGCGCATGCCCGCGGCGGTGATCTGCACGAACTCGGACGTCTCGTGCCAGTCGGCGATCGAGCTGCTGCCGCAGTAACCCATGGAGGCACGCACGCCGCCGCACATCTGGTGGATGATGGCAGTGACCGAGCCCTTGTAGGCCACGCGGCCTTCAATGCCTTCGGGGACCAGCTTGTCGACGTTGGCGGTGTTGTCTTCCTGGAAGTAGCGATCCGCCGCGCCGTCCTTCATCGCGCCGACCGAACCCATGCCGCGGTAGCTCTTGAAGGAACGACCCTGGTACAGGAAGACTTCACCCGGCGACTCTTCGGTGCCGGAGAACATGCCGCCCATCATGACCACATGCGCGCCAGCCGCCAGTGCCTTGGCGATGTCGCCCGAGTAGCGGATGCCGCCGTCGGCCACCAGCGGCACGCCGGTGCCCTTGAGGGCTTCGGCCACGTTGGATACCGCGGTGATCTGCGGCACGCCCACGCCAGCGACGATACGGGTGGTGCAGATCGAGCCCGGGCCGATGCCGACCTTGACGCCGTCGGCGCCATGATCGACCAGCGCGCGCGCGGCTGCACCGGTGGCGATGTTGCCGCCGATCACCTGCACTTGCGGGTAGTTCTGCTTGACCCAGCGCACACGGTCCAGCACGCCCTGGCTGTGGCCGTGGGCGGTATCGACCACGATCACGTCCACGCCGGCCTTGACCAGCAGGTCCACGCGTTCGTCGTTGTCAGGGCCCACGCCGACTGCGGCGCCGACGCGCAACTGGCCGCGGTCATCCTTGCTGGCCAGCGGATGTTCCACTGCCTTCTGGATGTCCTTGACGGTGATCAGGCCATTGAGCTCGAAGTCCTTGTTGACGACCAGCACGCGCTCCAGGCGGTGGCGGTTCATCAGGCGCTTGGCGTCTTCCAGCGATGCGTCTTCGCCCACCGTGACGAGCTTCTCGCGCGGCGTCATCTTGGCGCGCGCGGGCGCGTCCAGCTCTTCCTCGAAACGCAGGTCGCGGTTGGTGATGATGCCGACCACGGTCTTGCCTTCCACCACCGGGAAACCGGAGATGCCGTATTGATGTGATAGTGCAATCACATCGCGGATCTTCATGTCGGGGGGAATGGTGATCGGGTCACGCAGCACGCCGGATTCGTAGCGCTTCACGCGCGCCACTTCCCGCGCCTGGTCGGCCGGCTTCAGGTTCTTGTGGACAATGCCGATACCACCGGCCTGCGCCATGGCAATTGCCAGGCGGGCTTCCGTGACGGTATCCATGGCGGCGGATACCAGCGGAATGTTCAGTTCGATCGAACGGGTCAGGCGGGTACGGAGCGAAACATCCCGGGGCAGTACCGACGAATAGGCCGGCACGAGGAGCACGTCATCGAATGTGAGTGCTTTCTGGACAAGACGCATAGCAATTCCTCTAGGCGCAAAACCGAATTATACAGGAATGGCACGTTTCTTGACGCGCCTGCGAGTGCCCTTGTTCAAGTCTGCTATGCTCTTTGTCTTTTTTTCAGGGATAGGCAAGCCACGATGGGTATTGGCGTACTGTGCGGCCTGCTGGCCGGCGCCTTCTGGGGCATGGTGTTTATCGCCCCCAAGCTGCTGCCCGTATTCTCGCCCTGGGAACTCGCGATCGGCCGCTACCTGGCCTATGGGCTGGTCGCCTTCATCGCCGCGCTGCCGCTGATGAAGCGCATTGCGCGCAAGCTCACGCGCGCGGACTGCCTTGCGCTGCTGCGCCAGGCCTTCACCGGCAACCTGCTGTACTACGTGCTGCTGGCGTTCGGCGTGCAACTGGCCGGCGTGGGCCCCACCTCGCTGATCATCGGCATCCTGCCCATCTCCGTCACCATCATGGGCCGGCGCGACCATGGCGCCGTGCCGTTGTCGCGCCTGATCTGGCCGCTGCTGGTGGTGGCCGCCGGCATCGCCTGCATCAATATCGACCTGTTCGCCGGCGGCGGACATGCGCACGGTGCTGCCGCGGGCGAGGCGGTGCGCACGGTCTGGCAACGGCTGGCCGGCGTGATGTGCGCGGCCGGCGCGCTGGTGTGCTGGACGCTCTACGCGGTCGACAACGCACGCTACCTGCAGCGCAACCCGCAGTACAGCGGCAATGAATGGTCCGCGCTGTATGGCATCTCCACCGGCGTGGTGTCGGTGGTGCTTGCGCTGCTGGCGCTGCTGGGCTGGCTGGTGGCCGGCGACAGCCTGGATGCGGCCAGCGGCGGCCGTGACTGGCAGTGGTTCTGGATGGTCAACGCGGCCGTGGCGCTCGGTGCGTCACTGATCGGCAACAACCTCTGGAATATCTCCAGCCGCCGCCTGCCGCTTACGCTCTCGGGGCAAATGATCGTATTCGAGACGCTGTTCGCGCTGGCGTACGGCTTTGTCTTCGACCATCGCCTGCCGCGCCCGCTGGAGATCGCGGCCATCGCGCTGCTCATGATTGGCGTGGCCTGGTCGGTTCGCTTGCACGCGGTCGACAAGTCTGCCTAAACTAGCGGCCAATCCCGGCAGCCAAGGGCGCGCGAGTCACTCGCACAGCGGGGTTCCAGCCCTGCACGCCCTGCCGCCGCACTCACTCTCACCGCAGGCTGCCCCAACACGCTAAGCCATGAAACGATCGACCGCGCACATCAAGCTCGCCACGCTGGCCGCCCTCGCCTGCCTGTGCCAGGCAACCACCGCCCAGGCGGATTCGCAATGGCAGTGGCGCGACGGCAGCGGCCGCATGGTCTACAGCGACGTGCCGCCGCCGCCCTCGGTGCCTGCCGCCAGCGTGATCAAGGCACCCGGACGCTTTGCCGGCAGCTTGCGCCCGGTCGAGCCGCCGGGCGGCTCGCCAGCCGCGGCAGCCGGCCCTGCAGGCGTTGCCGCCGCCACCCAGGCTGCGCCGGCGCCGGGCGCAAAGGGCAATGGCAACGCGAAAAAAGAGTCGGTGGCAAGTGCCGAGGAAGCCTTCGAGAAACGCCGCGCCGCGCAGGCGAAGGCCGAAGCGGACCAGGCCGCCAAGGACCTGGCTGCGCAGGAGCGCCAGGCGCGCTGCGCGCAATCGCGCAACTATGCGATGTCCCTGCAGCAGAACCGCCGCATTGCCGTGTCAGCGCCAGACGGCTCGCCGCAGCAACTGAACGATGATGAGCGGCAGGCCGAACTGCAGCGCGTCAACGCCACGCTCGAGCAAAACTGCACCTGAGCGCCTTTGCAACGCCGCACCGGGGCCGCTCAGCCGCCACGCAGCCATTTCAGCCCTTCGCGCGTGCCGCCCTTGCGGGTCTTTTGCACGCGCCGGTTGCGGGCCGACTGGGGATCGGCCACCAGCGGGCGATAGACCTCGACGCGGTCGCCGGCCCGCACCAGGGTGTCCGGCGTCTTGAGCTTGCTGAAAATGCCGACCCGCATGGTGGCGGGATCCACCTCCGGACAAGCCTGTAGCAGGCCCGAGGCCGCGATCGCGGCGACAATGCTGGTGCCGCAGGGCACCTCGACCTCCTTCAGGAAGGCGTCGCCAGGGCGGGCATAGCAAACCGTGATGCGCACCGGGGCCGCGGTGCCGGCGTCGTGCTCAGCCATTGCCGTAGACCATTTCGGCACGCTTGACGAACGCATCGACAAACGTGTTGGCGATCATGCTGAACACCGGCCCGATGATTTTCTCCAGCAGGAAGCTGGAAAACTCGTAGTGCAGGTGGAATTCGATCTTGCAGGCATCCTCACGCAGCGGCGTGAAGCGCCAGGAACCGCTGAAGGTCTTGAAGGGGCCGTCCTCGAACACCATATCGATCCTGGTGGGCCGCTCCTGCGTATTGCGGGTGTGGAAATACTGCTTGATGCCGTTGAAGTGGATGTAGATCTTGGCGTCAAGCATCGTCTCGGTCTGCTCGAACACCTCCACGCCCCCGCACCAGGGGAGGAACTTGGGATAGTCCTCGACTTGCGTGACCAGGTTGTACATCTGCTCGGCGGAATGGCCGAGCAGCACGGATTTATGGACGTCTGCCATGTAGTGGGGAATCATGGCCCGCGCAGGCGCCGCCAGCGCATGACGCACTGCGGAATCCACCGGAGCGGGCCGGTTTGCTAGAATCCCGATTTTAGCCCACGCGCGCGCCGACGGCACCCAGGGCGCGCACGATAGCACCCAAACCGCGGCTTGATGGGCTTGCACGGCCCTGCAGCGTCTTCCCCCTTCGTTTTTTGGTGTTCGTTTTACTTATCTCCATTTCCACTATCCGGACCGCATGACCATCGCAGAAAACAAGAAAGCCTTTTTCGACTACTTCATCGAAGAGCGATATGAGGCGGGGATCGTGCTCGAAGGCTGGGAAGTCAAGGCGATCCGTGCGGGACGCGTGCAGATCAAGGAAGGCTACGTGGTCATTCGCGACGCCGAGCTGTTCCTGATCGGCGCCCATATCAGCCCCCTGCACAGCGCCTCCACCCACGTCTCGCCCGACGCGGTGCGCACCCGCAAGCTGCTGCTCAAGGCAGAAGAGATCAAGCGCCTGATCGGCAAGGTGGAGCAGCGCGGCTTCACGATCGTGCCGCTCAACCTGCATTACACGCGCGGACGCGTCAAATGCGAGATCGGCCTGGCCAAGGGCAAGAAGCTGTTCGACAAGCGCGAGACCGAGAAGGACCGCGACTGGCAGCGGGAGAAGGCGCGCATCATGAAGGGCGCGGGCAAGGAGTAAAAGACCGAGGCAGCGCGGCGGCAAGCCGCAGACTGCCTCCTCTGTGCAAGGCTTGCGCTTCAAGCTCCCTCGCTTCAAGCCCCCTTCTGCTGGCCTTTGACGATCTGCAGCGCCGACGCAACCATGGTGCTCATGTCGCCAAGGTTGCCCGGCACGATCAGCGTGTTGCCTTGCTTGGCCAGATTGCCGAAGGCGCTCACGTACTCCTCCGCCACCTTCAGGTTCACCGCCTCCATGCCGCCGTCCGTGCGGATGGCATGCCCGATCTTCTCGATGGCCTGCGCGTTGGCCTCCGCCACCGCCAGGATCGCCGAGGCCTCGCCCTGCGCCCGGTTGATGGCGGCCTGCCGCTCGCCTTCGGACTTCTGGATGGCGGCCTCGCGCGCGCCCGTGGCCAGGTTGATCTGCTCCTGGCGCTTGCCTTCCGACGCGGCGATCAGCGCGCGCTTTTCACGCTCGGCGGTAATCTGCGCCTGCATCGCATGCAGGATTTCCTTGGGTGGCGTGAGATCCTTGATCTCGTAGCGCAGCACCTTCACGCCCCAACTCGCGGCGGCCTCGTCCAGCGCATTGACCACGCTATGGTTGATGTACTCGCGCTCCTCGAAGGTCTTGTCCAGCTCCAGCTTGCCGATGACCGAGCGCAGCGTGGTCTGCGACAACTGGGTGATAGCCACCACAAAATTGCTGGACCCGTAGGATGCCTTCATCGGGTCGGTCACCTGGAAATACAGCACGCCGTCCACCTGCAATTGCGTGTTGTCCTTGGTGATGCAGATCTGGCTCGGCACATCGAGCGGGATTTCCTTCAGAACATGCTTGTAGGCCACGCGATCGATGAAGGGCAGCACGACAGTCAGCCCCGGCGTCAGCGTGGCGCGGTACTTGCCGAGCCGCTCCAGCACCCAGGCATGTTGCTGCGGCACGATCTTGAAGCTTTGCGCCACCAGCACGATGACGGCGACCAGGATCAGCAGGGGCAGCAGGCTGCCGAAGAATTCGAACATGGGACCTCCGTGACGGGGTTGACAAAAACGAACTGAAAAAACAGGGAAAACCGAGGCCGCGCCCTGCCTTGCACTATCGCGGGCTGACGAAGAGCGTGTTGCCGCGCACCGCGACGATGCGAAAACGCCCGGGCGCTGCTGGGCCGGCCGCCTGGAGTTCCACATCCCAGTCGGTGCCACGGTAACGCACGCGTGCCCGCCCGGCGTCGCCCCAGGCCGGCACCTCAAGCTCCTGGCCGATGTCCGGGTTGACGTTGGGATCGCGCTCCGCCGCCTCGCGCCTCACGCGTCCATAGCGGGAGCGCCGCAGCGCGACAAAGCCGGCCAGCGCCACCAGCGCCGCCAGCAGGGTCTGGGCGGCTGCGCCAAGCCCGGCCAGCGCACCCAGGCCACCCGCCGCCGCGCCCAGCGCTACCATCAGCAGATAAAAGGTGCCAAGCCCCAGTTCCGCGATCACCAGGACCGCCGCCAGCGCAAACCAGATGTAGTACGGCGCCATCTTTGCCTCCTTGCTTACCTGCGTATCTGCGTATCTGCTTACCTGCGTTTGTCCTGGCCACGGCCAAAAAAAAACCCCGCAGCGCCAGGGCGCCTGCGGGGGTTCGGAACACCTGGCGCAGGGCCGGTGTACCGCTATTGTGACGTCAAATGCCTCAGGAAGCCAGTTGCTTCCAGGTATCGACCACCGAATCCGGATTCAGCGAGATCGACTTGATGCCTTCCTTGGCCAGCCACAGTGCAAAGTCCGGGTGGTCCGAGGGGCCCTGGCCGCAAATGCCAACGTACTTGTCCAGGCGCAGCGCGGTGGAGATAGCGCGCGACAGCATGAACTTGACGGCCGGGTCGCGTTCGTCGAAGTCCTTGGCCAGCAGCTCCATGCCGGAGTCGCGGTCCAGGCCCAGCGTGAGCTGGGTCAGGTCGTTCGAGCCGATCGAGAAGCCATCGAAGTACTGCAGGAACTCTTCAGCCAGGATGGCGTTGGACGGCACTTCGCACATCATGATGACGCGCAGGCCGTTCTCGCCGCGCTTCAGGCCGTGCTTGGCCAGCAGCTCGATGACCTTCTCGGCCTGGCCGAGCGTGCGCACGAACGGCACCATGATCTCGACGTTGGTCAGGCCCATGTCGTCGCGCACGCGCTTCATGGCCTTGCATTCCATCTCGAAGGCTTCGGCGAAGTCTTCGGAGATGTAGCGCGAGGCGCCACGGAAACCCAGCATGGGGTTTTCTTCGTCCGGCTCGTAGCGCGACCCGCCGATCAGCTTCTTGTACTCGTTGGACTTGAAATCCGACAGGCGCACGATGACGGGCTTGGGGTAGAACGCCGCGCCGATGGTGGCGATGCCTTCGGCCAGCTTGTCCACGTAGAACGCGCGCGGGCTGGCATGGCCGCGGGCCACGCTTTCCACGGCCTTCTTCAGGTCGGCATCGACTTGCGGGTAGTCGAGGATGGCCTTCGGGTGGACACCGATGTTGTTGTTGATGATGAACTCGAGGCGGGCCAGGCCAACACCCTGGTTCGGGATCTGGCAGAAGTCGAAGGCCAGTTGCGGGTTGCCGACGTTCATCATGATCTTGACGTCGATGTCCGGCATTTCGCCGCGCTGCACTTCGGTAACCTCGGTTTCCAGCAGACCATCGTAGACGCGGCCTTCATCGCCCTCGGCGCACGACACCGTCACCAGCGTGCCGTCCTTGAGCAGGTCGGTGGCGTCACCGCAGCCGACCACGGCGGGCACGCCCAGCTCGCGCGCAATGATGGCCGCGTGGCAGGTACGGCCACCGCGGTTGGTCACGATGGCGGCGGCGCGCTTCATCACCGGTTCCCAGTTGGGATCGGTCATGTCGGCAACCAGCACGTCGCCGGGCTGCACGCGCTCCATCTCGGACGGATCATTGATCACACGGACGCGGCCGGTGCCGATCTTCTGGCCAATGGCGCGGCCGCTGGTGAGCACGGGCGCGGTGCCCTTGAGCTTGAAGCGCTGCTCCGCCTTGCCGGCGGACTGGCTCTTCACCGTTTCCGGGCGGGCCTGCAGGATGTAGATCTTGCCGTCGCGGCCGTCCTTGCCCCACTCGATGTCCATCGGGCGGCCGTAGTGCTTCTCGATGATCATCGCGTACTTGGCCAGCTCCGACACATCGGCGTCGGTGATGGAGTAGCGGTTGCGCAATTCGATGGGCACATCGACGGTCTTGACGCGGCCGGCTTCGCCCGGCGCGGTGAATTCCATCTTGATCAGCTTGGAGCCGATCGAGCGGCGGATGATGGGGTACTTGCCCGCTTGCAGCGTGGGCTTGAAGACGTAGAACTCGTCCGGGTTGACCGCGCCCTGCACCACCGTTTCGCCCAGGCCGTAGCTGGAGGTAATGAAAACGGCATCGGGGAAGCCGGATTCGGTGTCGATGGTAAACATCACACCCGCAGCGCCCACATCCGAGCGCACCATGCGCTGCACGCCGGCGGACAGCGCGACGATGTCGTGCGCGAAGCCCTTGTGCACGCGATAGGAAATGGCGCGGTCGTTGTACAGCGAGGCGAACACGTGGCGGATCTTGTCCAGCACATCGTCAATGCCGCTGACGTTGAGGTACGACTCCTGCTGACCGGCGAACGATGCATCCGGCAGGTCTTCGGCGGTCGCCGACGAACGCACGGCGAACGAGGCCTCGGCGCCTTCGCGCGCTTCGGCACGCGCGTAGAACTCGCGGATTTCCTTTTCCAGGCGGGGCTGGAACGGCGCTTCGACGACCCAGTTGCGGATCTCGGCACCGGCTTCGGCCAGGGCCTTGACGTCGTCGACGTTGAGGGCCTTCAGGCGATCGGAAATGCGTTGGGTCAGGTTGCTGTGGGCGAGGAAGTCGCGAAAAGCCAGCGAAGTGGTGGCAAAGCCGCCGGGCACACGCACGCCAGCCTCGGCCAGCTGCGAGATCATCTCGCCGAGCGACGAATTCTTGCCGCCCACGGTTTCCACGTCTTCCTTGCGCAACTGCTCGAACGGCAGCAGGTATGCGCCGTCAATTGCCGGGTTGTTCATAAAAGCCTCAAAACAAAGTAAGAAACCTGTTGCTGACGCCCGGAATATTGTTGGAGTTCTGCTACCGGACGGATCGCTTGGCTAAACAGCCCCAGCGGCTCACAATCGGCGTGCGATCGTGATTGCTGCAGCGCACATTGTTGACAATTCGTGGCCGAATCGTTGTGCCAACAGCGCTGGCGGAATTGCTTAGCGAAAAGATCGCCGCTATTCTACCGTGCCGCACCGCACTTTCGCGGAACGCGGATTCAAAAATAATTGTCCATACATGTCCCTCCCCGACGCTCCCCAGCCCGACGCTACCGCCGCGCCACTTGCGCCGCAGCACCCCCAGGAACCGCGTAAGGAGGAGGAGCGCCCCGCCATCCGCACGGTCTTTATCGTCTCCGATGGCACCGGCATTACCGCCGAAACCTTCAGCCACTCAATCCTGGCCCAGTTCGAGATGCGTTTCCGCAAGGTGCGCATGCCGTTCGTCGACACGCCCGAGAAAGCGCACATCGCAGTGGGCAAGATCAACGAGGCCTTCTACGCGGAAGGCGTGCAGCCCATCGTCTTCACCACCCTGGTCAACCAGGAGTCGAACAAGGCGATTCGCCGCGCCAAGGCCATGATCCTGGACATGTTCCAGACCTTCATCGAGCCGCTGGAGAAGGAACTCGGCCTGAAGTCCACCCATGCTATCGGCCGTTTTCACCAGAATGCGGACACCGAGGCGTACCAGAACCGCATCGAGGCGATCAATTTTTCGCTCGCGCATGACGATGGCCAGTCGCACAAGAACCTGGCCGAGGCCGATATCATCCTGGTGGGCGTGTCGCGCAGCGGCAAGACCCCGACCAGCCTTTACCTTGCCATGCAGTACGGGCTGAAGGCGGCCAACTACCCGCTGATTCCAGACGACTTCGAGCGCGGCAAGCTGCCCACCGCGCTCTACGCATTCAAGAGCAAGATCTTCGGGTTGTCGATCAACCCGCAGCGCCTGGCCGAGATCCGCAACGAGCGGCGTCCGGGCAGCAAGTACGCCGCGCCGGAAAACTGCCGCTACGAGGTCAACGAGGCCGAGGCCATGATGCGCCGCGAGGGCATCAAGTGGCTGTCGTCCACCCACAAGTCGATCGAAGAGATCGCCACCACGATCCTGCAGGAAATCAAGGTGGACCGCGACAGCAACTATTGAGTCAGGCTGACGCCGCACGGCGGGCGCGCAGGCCGGTCAGTGCGGCGAAGTGGGCTGCGAAGTAGGCTGCGAAGCGGCGGCAGGCTTAACCAGGACGGCGCTGCCGCACCGCCTCGAACAGGCAGATCGCGGTCGCGGCCGCCACGTTCAACGACTCCAGCCCGCCCGGCTGGGGAATGCCCACCGTGCGGCTGACCTTGGCCATCCATTCCGGGCTCACACCCGCGCCTTCATTGCCGACCACCCAGCCTACCGGTGCGCGCAGGTCCGTGTCGAACACAGCTGCCTGCGCGTGCGACGACGTGGCCAGCAGCGGCACCGCCAGGCGCGGCGCCAGCATGTCGAGCGTGCAGTGCTCGACAATGTTCAGGTGGAAATTGGCGCCCATGGCGGCGCGCAGGGTCTTGGTGGACCAGGCGAAGGCGCTGCCCGTGACGAGAAAGGCGTGCTGGATGCCTGCGGCCGCGGCGCTGCGCAGGATAGAGCCGACATTGCCGGCATCCTGGACGCCGTCCAGGATGATGCAATCGGTGTCGATATGCGACGGCAGGTGGCCGCGGGGCGTATCGATGACCAGCATCAGGTCGATGCCGTTGACCACGCCGGCGACCAGATCGAACAAGGCATCCGCCAGCAGGACCACGCGCTCGGGCTCGATCTGCCTGAGCAGCTGCGCCACCTCGGCATGATCGTAGTGCCGCTCCGACACCACGCACTGCACCGGCTGGCCCAGCGCGTCCAGGTAGGCTTGCGCCAGGTGCACGCCATCCAGCACCGACTGCCCCGCCTTGCGGCGTGCATGCGTGGAACCAGTCAGTGCCTTGAGGTGCTTGAACAGCGCGTTTTCGCGCGATGTGACGTGTTTCACAGTAGCGGCTCCGGGAATGCTGGCGCCGGGATGGCGCCCACGGGCGCGATCCGCCCCATCGCGATGGCTTGGCGCACGGGCGCAAACGAGCGCCGGTGGTGCGGCGTGGCCCCGAACTCGGCAAGCGCGGCCAGGTGCTGCGGCGTGCCGTAACCTGCGTGGGCATCGAAGCCGTACTGTGGGTATGCGCCATGCAGCACCAGCAACGCGCGGTCACGCGCCACCTTGGCCAGGATGGAAGCCGCCGAGATGGCCTGCACCTTGGCATCGCCTTTAACGATGGCTTCGACCGCAAAGCGCACCTGCGGGCAGCGGTTGCCGTCTACCTGCACGAGGTCCGGCTCCAGGCCGGAATCGGCCAGGCCATGCACGGCACGCTGCATGGCCAGCATGGTGGCATGCAGGATGTTGATCCTGTCGATTTCTTCCACTGAGGCCTGGGCGATATGCCAGCCCAGGGCGCGCTCGCGAATCTCGTCGAACAGCGCCTCGCGGCGGCGCGCGGTCAGCACCTTGGAGTCCGCCAGGCCCTGGATCGGGCGGGCCGGATCCAGCACCACGGCGGCGGCGTAGACCGGGCCGGCCAGCGGGCCCCTGCCCGCTTCGTCCACGCCGCACAAAAGGCGTACTTGCGCGGCGGTGCCGGCCAGGTCAAAGCCGAGCTGGGCCGAATCGCCCTTGGCGGTGGCTGTGGGGCGGCGCGCCATTACACGCCCCTCCGCTGCCGGATCAGGTCGGCGACCACTGCCGAAGCGATCTCGGCGGTATTGCGTTTAAGCGTCTGGTGCATCTGGGTGAAATGATCCCGCAGGAACGCGGTATTGCCTTCGTCGTTCAGCTGCAGCAGCGTCTCGCGCGCCAACGCCTCGGGCGTGGCGTCATCCTGCAACAATTCGGGTACGACAAAACGCCCCGACAGGATGTTGGGCAGGCCCACATACGGCAGGTAACCCTGCCGCTTCATGATCTGCGCGGTCAGCCAGGGCACCTTGTACGAAATCACCATGGGCTTCTTGTACAGCGCGGCCTCCAGCGTGGCGGTACCGCTAGCCAGCAGGATCACGTCGGCGGCTTCCATGGCCAGGTGAGACTGCCCGTCGATGACGGTCAGCGGGATCTGCGGATACTGCTGGTGCAGGCCCGCGACGATCTCTCGCAGCGGCGCGCTGGCAACCGGCAGCACAAAGGCGAGATTGCCGTCCATGCTGTGCATGCGCGCCATGGCGGCGAAGAACGTCGCGCCCAGGTTGCGCACCTCGGACTGCCGGCTACCGGGCAGCACGGCCACCACGCGCGGCCCGGCCGGCAGGCCAAGCTTCTCGCGGGCGCCCTGCGTGTCCGGCACCATCGGAATCACGTCGGCCAGCGGATGGCCCACATAGGTGGCGGGAATCCCGGCCCGGGCGTAGATCTCCGGCTCGAACGGGAACAGGCACAGGATGTGGTCGACCGCGCGCGCGATGGTGCGGATGCGCCCGCCGCGCCAGGCCCAGATCGACGGGCTGACAAAGTGCACCACCGGAATGCCGGCACGGCGCAGCGGCACTTCGAGCCCGAAGTTGAAATCCGGCGCGTCCACGCCGATAAAGCACAGCGGCGGCTGCGCCAGCAGTTTTTCCTTGATGGCGCGGCGCGTGGCGAGAATCTCGCGCAGCGAGCCCAGCACCTCCACGTAGCCGTTGACCGAGAGGGTGTCCATCGGCCATTGCGACTCGAACCCTTGCGCCATCATGCGGGGGCCGCCAATGCCCGCGTAGCTCACCTCACCGAGGCGAGCCTTGAGTCCACCCATCAGCAGGGAGGCAAGCAGGTCGCCGGAGTTCTCGCCAGCCACCATGGCAATGGTGCCGCGATTGCCCGCGCCCGCCGCAACCGGCGTGGCCTCCATGGCCGGTAGGACACCGTCGACCATGGTTGTATCCGGCTTCAGCGCACAATGCCGCGCTGCGTGGCGGCAATGAAGTCGAGGAAATCCTGCAACGCAGCCGTGGCGGTGCCTTCGGCCTGCGCAATGAGTTGCGCGATCTCGTTGCGGGCGGCTTCAAAGCTCAGGTCGGACTTGTACAGCACCTTGTAAGCCTGGCGCAGGGCCGCGATCTGCGCGGCGTCAAAGCCACGGCGGCGCATGCCTTCCACGTTGATGCCGTGCGGCGTGGCCTTGTTGCCGCCCTTGTCGCCAGCGGCGATCACGAATGGCGGCAGGTCCTGCACCAGGGCCGAGGCGCCGCCCAGCATGGCGTGCGCGCCGATGCGCACGAACTGGTGCACCCCGCTCATCCCGCCAAGAATGGCCCAGTCGCCCACCTGCACGTGGCCGGCGATCTGCGCGTTGCTGGAGAACACCGTGTGGTTGCCCACCTGGCAATCGTGCGCGATGTGCACGTAGGCCATGATCCAGTTGTCATCGCCGATGCTGGTCACGCCCTGGTCCTGCACCGTGCCGGTGTGGATGGTGGTGAATTCGCGAATGGTATTGCGATCACCGATCACCAGCCGGGTCGGCTCGTTGCGGTACTTCATGTCCTGCGGCGTGCCGCCCACCGAAGCGTAAGGCCCGATGCGGTTATCCGCGCCAACAGTGGTATGCCCCTCGATGGTGGTATGCGCGCCCACCTGGGTACCACTGCCAAGGCGCACGTGGGGACCCACGATGGAAAACGGCCCGACGGTCACGTCGGCTGCAAGCTCGGCCTTCGGGTCAACCAGTGCGCTGGGATGGATTTGCGTCATGCGTCCTGTCCTATGGTCTGAGATGAAAAGATTGAACGGTCAACACAGTGAGCCAAATACGTCCAAGACCTGCCCGGGGCCTAGCCCCGAAGGCAGGCTTCTTAGTCGGCTTGTTTGACGGTGCACATCAACTCAGCTTCACAAGCCACCTTGTCGTCGACGGTGGCAAATGCCTTGAACTTCCAGATGCCGCGGATATAGCGCTCGACAGATACCGTCATATGCAACTGGTCGCCCGGCGTCACGACCTGCTTGAAGCGCGCGCCGTCGATGCCGACGAAGTAGTACAGCGAGTTTTCCTTGCGCTCCATGTCGGCGCCAAAGGTCAGCAAGCCGGCCGACTGCGCCAGCGCTTCGAGGATCATCACGCCCGGCATCACGGGGTGGCCCGGGAAATGGCCCTGGAAGTACGGTTCGTTCATGGTGACGTTCTTCAGCGTTTTGATACGCTTTTGCGGCTCCAGTTCAAGCACGCGGTCTACCATCAGGAACGGGTAACGATGCGGCAGCAGCTTGAGGATCTTGCGGATGTCGATATCGACTGCGTTCATGATTTTTTCTCTTCGGTATGCTGGATAGATATGCCGGCGTCCTGCCCTTGCAAGCGCTTCTCGAGCTGGATCACGCGATCGCGCAATTTGCTCAGGCCTCGCAAGGTGGCTGCGGTGCGTTCCCAATCGCCATGCGGCTGGACCGGGAACACGCTGGTGAAATGCCCGCCGGGCTTGGAAATGGATTTAGTGATCGATGTGCCACCGGATACCGTGGTGCGGTCGGCGATGTTCAGGTGGCCGGCAAAGTTGGCCGAGCCCCCGATCACGCAGAAGCGCCCGACCTTGGTACTGCCGGCAATCGCCGCACATCCCGCGATCACAGTATGCGCGCCCACCCGTACGTTATGCGCGATCTGTACCTGGTTATCGAGCTTGCAGCCGTCCTCGATGATCGTGTCGGCCATGGCACCGCGGTCGATGGCGGTATTGGCGCCGACCTCGACATCATTGCCCAGCACGGCGCGGCCGGTCTGGGGAATCTTGACGTACTCGACGCCAGCCGGGCCAATGTCCGGGGCAAAGCCGAAGCCATCCGCACCCAGCACCACACCGCTGTGCAGTATGCATCTCATACCCACCACGCACTGGTGATAGATCGAGACATTAGCGTAGATCAGCGTGTCATCGCCAATCCGCGCCCCGGCGCCAACAAAGCCGTTGGCCAGGATGCGCACCCGCTCGCCAAGCCGGGCCCCGCTCTCGATCACCACGTTGGGGCCGATAAAGCAGGACGCCGGGACCACGGCATCGGGCGCCACGCTGGCGCGCGGGTCGATGCCGGTACGGTGATCGGTATTGCCGCGGCGATCGAACCCCTGCGCGATACGTGCAAAGCACACATAGGGATTGCGTGCCACCAGCCAGTTGCGACCGTCGGCCTGCCCTTCGGCGCGAATGCGCTCCAGGTCGGCCGCCGACACGATCACGGCGCCGGCGCCGGAGGCCAGCGCCTGCGGCAGATACAAGGGATTCGAGAGAAACGAGAGCTGATCGGGGCCGGCCTGGTCGAGCGGCGCGAGGCCGCGCACGGCGAGGTCGGGATCACCCACAACCTGCGCGCCGGTATCGGTGGCGAGCTGACCCAGTGTGGGTGTTTGCATGGCAGTACTTCCTTGGACGGCGAAAACTGGCAGCTTACTTGCTGCCGGCGTTCAACGCTTTCATCACATCGTCGGTAATGTCGATGCGAGGATTGACGTACACGGCCTCTTGCACGATCAGATCGTACTTGCGCTGCTCCGCAAGCTGGCGAATCACGCGGTTGGCACGCTCGAGCACCTGGGCCAGTTCCTCGTTGCGGCGCTGGTTCAGGTCCTCGCGGAATTCACGTTGCTTGCGCTGGAATTCGCGATCGAGATCGGCCACTTCGCGTTGACGGCGCTGGCGGTCGGCATCGGCCAGCACGGCGGTGTCCTTGTCGAGCTTGTCGGCCATGCCCTTGATCTTCTGGGCCATGTCCTGCAACTCGCGGTCGCGCTTGGAGAACTCCTGCTCCAGCTTGACCTGGGCCTGCTTGGCAGGCACCGAATCACGCAGGATGCGTTCGGAATTGACCGCGGCGATGCGCGCTTCCTGCGCCATGGCAGGCGCGGCTGCCAGCAGCGCGCCAACCGTCAGCGCAGCCGCCGTCAGGTTTTTGATCAGTGGGAATGTTGTTTTCATGAATCCGTTCCTCAATCTTCTTTCTTCTATGCCCGATCAGAACGCAGTACCGATCTGGAACTGGAAGCGCTGTACCTTGTCGGTCTCGTCCTTCTTCAGCGGGAAGCCCACGCTGATCTTGAGCGGACCGATCGGCGACAGCCAGGACATGCCCAGGCCCGTCGAATACTTGAGCTGGCTGAACAGCAGCGGTGCGCCTTCTTCGTACACGTTACCGAAGTCGAAGAAGGTGAACAGGCGCAGCGTCCGGTCCACACCCGAACCCGGCAGCGGGAAGATGAATTCGACGTTGCCGATCATCTTGGAAGCGCCGCCAATCGGGTTGCCGTTCTGGTCCTTCTTGCCCAGCGTGCTGGTCTGGTAGCCGCGAACCGAGCCGATACCACCGGCGTAGAAGTTCTTGAACACCGGGAACGGCGTATTGCCGTAGCCGTGCCCGTAAGCCACTTCACCGTTGAAGGCCAGGGTAAAGGCCTTCGACAACGGATAGAAGTACTGCTGCTGGACACTGGCGCGATAGTACTGCGTATCGCCACCGGGCACGCCCACTTCCAGGTTTGCCTGCGTGTAGGGTCCCTTGGTGGGGACCAGCGCACTGTCGCGGCGGTCGCGCGCCCAGCCGATCGTGAACGGGAAGTTGTTGATCGGATCGCCGCTGGACTTGCCGATCTTGGTCAGCCACTGGCCGTACTGGAGCGGCGTGTTCGGCGAGATGGTCACCTGGGTACGCTCGTAGCCGATGCCGAAGAACACGGTATCCGTTTCCGTGAACGGCACGCCGAACTTGACGTTGCCGCCCTCCGAAACGATCTTGTAGTCCTGGTCGCCGGTGTAATACAGCGGCCGCGACGTACGATAGTAGATATCCGTCGAGCGGCTGATGCCGTCCACCGTGAAATACGGATCGTATTGCGTCAGCGAGATCGTGCGGAAGGACTTCGCGGTGTTCACGTCCAGGCCAAGGCTGGTACCCGACCCGAACACGTTATCCTGGCGCAGGCCGGCTTGCAGCACCAGCTTGTCCGTGGAGGAGAAACCCAGGCCCAGGCTGATCTGCCCGGTCGGCTTCTCGGTCACGTTGACGTTCACATCGACCTGGTCGGGCGCGCCGGGCACGTCCTCGGTGGTGATGTTGGTGTCGGTGAAGTAGCCGGTACGATTGATACGGGACTGCGATTGCGTCAGCTTTTCGCTGTCGAACCACGAGCTTTCCATCTGGCGCATTTCGCGGCGCACCACTTCGTCGCGCGTCTTGCTGTTGCCCACGACGTTGACGCGGCGCACATAGACGCGACGGCCCGGATCGACCATCAGGGTCAGCGCGACTTCGCGCTTTTCCTTGTCGATCTGCGGCTGCGGGTTGATGGTGGTGAACGCGTAGCCGTAGGTGCCCAGCAGATCGGTAATGGCCTTGGTGCTCTGGGTCAGCTTCTCGGACGAAAAGACCTCGCCCTTCTGCAGCTTGAGCAGTTTTTCCATCTCGGCCTGCTTGCCGAGCAGTTCGCCCGCCAGGCGGATGTCCGACACCTTGTACTGGTCGCCTTCCTTGATGT
Source organism: Cupriavidus sp. MPR-AND1C (assembly GCF_058809705.1). Classification (NCBI taxonomy): domain Bacteria; kingdom Pseudomonadati; phylum Pseudomonadota; class Betaproteobacteria; order Burkholderiales; family Burkholderiaceae; genus Cupriavidus; species Cupriavidus sp. MPR-AND1C. The sequence continues at coordinate 135,043 of NZ_JBXASU010000004.1, forward strand.
TCAGCGTCAGGAAGATGTCCTTCTTGTCCGGCGTAATCGACACCTGCGTCGATTCGATGGCGAACTCGAGGTAGCCGCGGTTCAGATAATACGAACGCAGCGCTTCCAGGTCGGCGGTGAGCTTTTGCTTCGAATACAGGTCGTTCTTGGTGTACCAGGACAGCCAGTTCGGGGTCGACAGCTGCATTTCATCGCGCAGCGTGCCTTCCTTGAAGGCCTTGTTGCCGACGATATTGATCTGGCGGATCTTGGCCACCGGACCTTCGTCGACATTGAACACCACCGACACGCGGTTGCGGTCGACCGGGGTGATCGTGGTCTGGATGTCGGCGGCATAGTAGCCGCGCGCCACGTACTGGCGCTTGAGCTCCTGCTCTGCCTTGTCGATCAGGGCCTTGTCGTAATACCGGGCCTCGGCCACGCCCACAGCGCGCAGCGAGCGGCGCAGGGTGTCCTTGTCGAATTCCTTGATGCCGACGAACTCGAGCTGCGAGATGGCGGGACGTTCTTCCACCTGGACGACCAGCACGCCGTCCTCGGAACGGATCTGGACGTCCTTGAAGAACCCGGTGTTATACAGGGCACGAATGGCGTCCGCGCCCTTGTCGTCGCTGAAGGTTTCGCCGACCTTGACCGGCAGGTAGCCGAACACCGTACCCGGCTCGACCCGCTGCAGGCCCTCGACACGAATGTCCTTGACGACGAATGGCTCCGCGGCCCAACTCACTGGGGTCCAGGCCGCGATGATGGCACTCGCCAGCACGCCCAGCGAGATGCGCTTATGTCTGATCAATCTTGATCCCCTCTTTGATTCCATGCAGGATTGGGCTCCGATGCTTCACGGGGCTGCGCCTTGGCTCGGCATCCGGCACGCAGGTGTCAGTGACACCCGCGCGCCGCAGCCGGCAACCCATGTCTAGCCGCGCGCTAAAAACAGCCGGCTGACATCGTTGAACAAGGCGAGCGAAGTCAGGAGCAAGACGCAGGCGATGCCGACCTTCTGCAGCACAGCCTGCCAGTGGTCTGGTACGGGCCTGCCAGTCAAAAATTCAACGCAATAATACAGCAAATGCCCCCCATCCAATACCGGAATAGGTAACAAATTCAACACACCGAGGCTAACACTGACCAACGCCAGGAAGCCGACAAAGGGCTGCCAACCGAGATGGGCGGCGCGCCCCGCGTAGTCCGCCACGGTCAGCGGGCCGCTCAGGTTCTGCAGCGAAGCCTGCCCCACCAGCATCTTTCCGAGCAGCTTGAGTGAGAGCGCGCTGGTGCTCCAGACCTGCCCGACCGCGCGGCTCAGCGCCTCGACCGGCTGATAGCGCACGGTTTCCATCTCGACCGCCTGGCTCAGCGCGGCGCCCAGCTTGCCGGTGGCGGCGGCTGCCCCGCTGGCGCCCTGCGCCGCGGGGACCGTATCGAGCTTCACGGGCACCTCCAGGCGGCGGCCCTCCCGCTCGATGCCAAGCGCGACCTCGGCGCCGGGCTGCGCCCTGACCCCGCGGATCAGTTCGCCAGCCTGGGTCAGCGGGCGTCCTTGCCAGGCCACCACGCGATCGCCCTGGCGCAGGCCGGCGCGTTGCGCGGCGGAGTCCGGCAGGACTTCGGTGATCGTCACCGGCCCGCCCTTGAGGGCCAGCCCCAGCGTGGCAAGCGGGTCTTGTTCGGGATTGCCTCCGGTATTCGGCAGCCGCGGCAACTTCAGATCGCGCTCGGCGCCATCGGCAGCGCGCACGTGCAGCACCGCGCTGGCGTCGCCAAAGCCCTGGGCGAACACGGCCATGCGCAAGTCGTTCCAGGAACGCACCTGCTCGGTTTCGCCGTTGGCCTGCAGCGCCAGCACGCGGTCGCCCTCGCGCAAGCCCGCCGCAGCCGCCGGGGTGCCAGCAGGCGGCGCCGCGACGATGGGCGCGGCCTCGCGCATGCCGCCGGCAAACAGCACGAAATACAGCACGATGGCCAGGGCAAAGTTAGCCAGCGGCCCGGCTGCCACGATCGCAAAGCGCTTGGCCACCGGTTGCCGGTTGAAGGCGCGTGGCAGATCCGCGGGATCGACCGGTGCATCATGGCCCGGATCGCTCTCCCGCTCATCGAGCATCTTGACGTAGCCGCCGAGCGGAATCGCGGCGATGGTCCACTCGGTACGGTCCCGCCCCTTGGACACCCAGCGCACCAGCGGCCGCCCGAAGCCGATCGAGAAGCGCAGCACCTTGACCCCGCACAGGCGCGCGGCCAGGTAGTGACCCATTTCATGGAAATAGATCAGGATGCAAAGGGCAGCGACGAAAGCAATTACGGTTTGCATGGCAGGCAGCTTGTCGTCAGGGGCTGGAGCGCCCCGATGGCACAAAGTAGACACCGGGCACGCGGCCCGGCAACCGGTGCACCGGCATGGGCCGGTGCGCCGCTATTGTCGCCGATCCCGGCCGCGCCGCCACCGGAGTCAGCACGAACGCGCGCTTTCCAGCAGGACGCCGGCGCGGCGGCGCGCATCCTGGTCGATGTCCATCACGCCTTCCAGCGTTTCGACGCTCCCCGGCGAGGCCTGTGCCAAGACTTGCGCCACGATGCGTGCGATGTCGGTAAAACGGATCCGGCCTTGCAGGAACGCCTCGACGGCAACCTCGTTGGCGGCGTTCAGGATGGCCGGGGCCGCCCCGCCCGCCCGCAAGGCGTCGAACGCCAGGCCCAGGCAGGGAAAACGCGCCAGATCCGGGGTTTCGAATGTCAGCGCGCCGGCACGGGTAAGGTCCAGCGGGGAAACGCCCGCGTGCATGCGTTCGGGATAGGCGAGCCCGTAGGCGATCGGCGTACGCATGTCGGGGTTGCCGAGCTGGGCCAGCACCGAGCCGTCCGCGTAGGACACCATCGAATGCACGATGCTCTGCGGGTGGATCAGCACCTCAATGCGGTCCGCCGGCGCGGCGAACAGCCAGTGCGCCTCGATCACCTCCAGCCCCTTGTTCATCATGGTGGCCGAGTCGACCGAGATCTTGCGGCCCATCACCCAGTTCGGGTGGGCGCAGGCCTCGTCCGGCGAAATATCGTGCAAGGTGGCCGGGTCCCGGGTCCGGAACGGGCCGCCGGAAGCCGTCAGCAGGATCCTGGAGACGCCCGCGCTCAGGCGTGGATCGTCCGCCGGCAGGCACTGGAAGATGGCATTGTGCTCGCTGTCGATCGGCAGCAGCGTGGCGCCGTGCTCGCGCACGGCATCCATGAAGAGCCGGCCCGACATCACCAGCGCTTCCTTGTTGGCCAGCAGCACGCGCTTGCCCGCCCGCGCCGCGGCCAGCGTGGGACGCAGCCCGGCGGCGCCGACGATGGCGGCCATCACCGAATCGGCCGCGGGGTCGACCGCCACTGCTTCCAGGGCCGCTTCGCCATAGCCCACCTCGGTTTTGATGCCGTCGGCACGCAACAGCGCCTGCAGCTCGCTCGCGGCCTGGGCGGTGCCGACCACGGCGTGCGCCGGGCGGAACTCGCGGCACTGCGCCGCCAGCTTGTCGACCTGCCGGTGCGCCGTCAGCGCATGGACGGCATAGCGCTCGGGGTGGCGCTTGACCACATCAAGCGTACTTTCCCCGATCGAGCCAGTGGCACCCAGGACGGTAATACGACGCATATCAGATCAACTCAAAGATAGATGGCCAGCAAGGCGGCCAGCGGAAACACAGGCAACAGCGCATCGATCCGGTCGAGCACGCCGCCATGGCCGGGCAACAGCCGGCTGCTGTCCTTCATGCCAACCTGGCGCTTGAGCAACGACTCGAAGAGATCGCCGACCACGCTGGCGACCACCAGCAGGGTCGACAGCAGCGCCACGACAGCCAGGCCGTTATGGTCGGCCATGCGAGAGAACCAGGTCGGGGAAAAAGCTTGGGTAGCGGCCAGCCCGAGCGCGATCAGCAGCACCAGCAGCCAGCCGCCGAGGGCGCCTTCCCAGGACTTGCCCGGGCTGATGGTCGGGGCAAGCTTGCGCCGCCCGATAGCCTTGCCAACGAAATAGGCACCGATATCGGCAGCCCAGACCAGCACCGCTACGGACAGCAGCACCCCGATGCCCAGCTCGCGCAGGATCAGGGTGGCATGGCCAAACGCCGGCAGCATGAACAAGCCAAGAATAGCGCCCAGCAAGGTAAAGGACGGGCTCGCCTGGCGCACGCCGCGCGCCAGCAGCACCACGGCGACGCCCCAGCAGGCCACGCCGATCTGCAACAGGCGCGTCAGCGCCTGGCGGTCGGCGGCGTCATGCCAGCCGATCAGGGCGACCAGGCAGGCCACCGCATAGACATAGGGCCAGAAGCCGCGCAGTCCGATCAGGCGGCCAAATTCCCAGCCCGCCAGCACGACGATCACCGCCACCAGGCCGGCCAGCGCCGACGGAGGTGCCAGGAACAGGATCGGCAGGATCAGCAGCAACAGGCATACAGCGGTGATGACACGGGTAAGAAGCATGCGCTGCGGGATTCCGGTGAAAAAATGGAAAACGGCTTCAGGCGGTGCCGGAAAGGCCGGGTGGTGCGACCACTTGCGCGCTGGTACGGCCGAAGCGGCGCTCGCGCTGCCGGTACGAGGCAAACGCCTTGTCGAGCTCGGCGGGGCTGAAATCCGGCCAGAACACGTCGGTGAAATAGAGTTCGGAGTAGGCCAGCTGCCACAGCAGGAAGTTGCTGATGCGCTGCTCGCCCCCAGTGCGGATGAACAGGTCCGGCTCCGGCGCGTAGGCCATGGCCAAGTGCGGCGCGAGCAGGGATTCGTCCACGGACTCCGGATCGAGCATGGGCGAGCGCGCCAGCATCTTGCGCATGGCCTGGAGCAGGTCCCAGCGGCCACCATAATTGGCGGCGATGGTCACCGTCAGGCCGGTGTTGCCATCCGTGCGCGCCTCGGCATCGGCGATCAGCTGCTGGATGCGCGGGCTGAAGCGGCTCAGGTCGCCGACCACCCTCACCCGGATGTTGTTGGCGTGCATCTTGACCACCTCACGGCGCAGCGCGGTCATGAACAGCCGCATCAGGAACGAGACTTCGTCCACCGGGCGGCGCCAGTTCTCGGAACTGAACGCGAACAGGGTCAGGTACTGCACGCCACGCGCGGCGCAGGCCTCCACCACGGCCCGCACGGCATCCAGGCCACGGCTGTGGCCGGCTACGCGTGGCAGGTGCCGCTGGGTCGCCCAGCGGCCGTTGCCATCCATGATGATGGCGACGTGGCGGGGCACATAGGTGGAGTCGGGGACGCTGAGCGTGGAACTGATGTGATGCATGATGGGAAACGGTACCGGACACAGCGGCGGCTGGCAAGCCGCCGCTTCATGCGTCACACCGTCATGATCTCCTTGTCCTTCTCGGCGACCATCCTGTCGATCTCGGCAACGAACTTGTCGGTGAGCTTCTGGACATCGTCCTGGCCGCGGCGCTCGTCGTCCTCGGAAATGGCTTTGTCCTTGACCAGCTTCTTGAACTGCTCGTTGGCATCGCGGCGCAGGTTGCGCACGGCGATCTTGGCGCCCTCGGCCTCGCCCTTGACAACCTTGGCGAGTTCCTTGCGGCGCTCTTCGGTCAGCATGGGCATGGGCACGCGGATGGTCTCGCCCATGGTCGACGGGTTCAGGCCCAGGTCCGCGTCACGGATGGCCTTCTCGATGGCGCTGACCATCTTCTTTTCCCAAGGCTGTACGCTGATGGTGCGCGAATCGGCCAGGCCGACGTTGGCCACCTGGCTGATCGGCACCGGGGAGCCGTAGTAATCCACTTGCACGTGGTCGAGCAGACCTGTATGCGCGCGACCAGTGCGAATCTTGGCCAGGTCGGCCTTGAACGCTTCAATGGTCTTTTGCATTTTCTGCTCGACGCTCTTCTTGGTGTCGGCGACGCTCATCTTTACCTCCGAAAACGGGTAATCATGATCCCGGACCGCAGGATCGAAAATGAATCATTCTACTCTTTGCCAGCACGCGCGCCACCTTCGGTGGCAGCACGCCAGCGCCTGGTGCAGCACTTATACGTGCACCAGCGTACCTTCGTCTTCGCCCAGGATGACGCGTTTGAGCGCGCCCGGCTTGACGATAGAGAACACTTTGATCGGCAGTTTCTGGTCGCGGCACAGGGCGAATGCCGTGGCATCCATGACCTGCAGGTTGCGCGAGATCGCCTCATCAAAGGAGATGGTGGTGTAACGCGTGGCGCTAGGATCCTTCTTGGGGTCGGCGGTGTAGACGCCGTCCACCTTGGTCGCCTTGAGCACGATCTCCGCGCCGATTTCCGCGCCACGCAGGGCCGCCGCGGTATCGGTGGTGAAGAACGGGTTGCCGGTGCCGGCGGCGAAGATCACCACCTTGCCCTCCTCCAGCTGGCGGATGGCGCGCGGGCGGATGTAAGGCTCGACCACCTGGTCCATGCGCAGGGCCGACTGCACGCGGCCCACGATGTCGGCGTGGCGCATGGCATCCTGCAGGGCCAGCGCATTCATCATGGTGGCCAGCATGCCCATGTAGTCGGCGGTCGCGCGGTCCATGCCCGCTGCCCCGCCGGCCACGCCGCGGAAAATATTGCCGCCACCGATCACCACCGCGACCTGGACGCCCAGCCTCACGATCTCGGCGATGTCATTGACCATGCTTTCGATGGTGGAGCGGTTGATGCCGAAGGCATCATCGCCCATCAGGGCCTCGCCGGACAATTTCAGTAGGACGCGCTTATAGGCTGGCATATTGATCCCCGGAGCTGGTTCGGCTCGTTCTGTTGAGCCGGATATTTGAAGGCAGGCGGCACGGATCGGCGTGCCGCCGCTATAAAAGCCGGTTTTCGGGGTGGCCTGGCTCCGGCACGGCAACAGCGCGATAACACACGAAAAACTCGTGTTCAAAGCGCCCCTGGGGCACGGCAGGTCAGACGACTGCGGAAACGGGCTACCAAGCCCGCGCCGCACGGGTAAGCGCGGCGCGGTCATTTGTGCCGAGGGGCACCTTGCGGTGCCCCTCGGCATTATACGGCGACCGGTGGGGCACCCTACCGGGCACCCTGGCCGCCAGGACTTCAGGCCTTCTGGGCAGCGGCCACCTGGGCGGCCACTTCAGCGGCGAAGTCGTCCTGCTTCTTCTCGATGCCTTCACCGACCACGTACAGGGTGAAGCCCTTGACCGTGGTGTTGGCGGCCTTGAGCATCTGTTCGACCGTCTGCTTGTCGTTCTTCACGAAGGTCTGGTTAAACAGCGACACTTCCTTCAGGTACTTCTGCACCGAGCCGTCGACCATCTTGGCGACGATTTCGGCCGGCTTGCCCGATTCGGCAGCCTTTTGCTCGGCGATGCTGCGCTCCTTGGCGATCAGGTCGGCGGGCACGTCGGCGGACGACAGCGACACCGGCTTCATCGCGGCAACGTGCATGGCCACGTCCTTGGCGGCGGTTTCGTCGCCGTCGAACTCGACCATCACGCCGATGCGGGTGCCATGCAGGTACGCAGCCAGCTTGCCGCCATTGGCGTAGCGGGCAAAGCGGCGGATCGCCAGGTTTTCGCCGATCTTGCCGATCAGGGCGGTACGGGTGGCTTCCACGGTCACGCCGTCGATTTCCAGCGCCGACAGCGCAGCCACGTCGGCCGGGTTCTGCTTGGCGACCAGCTCAGCGACCTTGTTCGAGAACGCCATGAAGTCATCGTTCTTCGACACGAAGTCGGTTTCGCAGTTCAGTTCCACCAGCGCGCCGGTGGTCCCTTCGATGAAGGACACGACCACGCCTTCGGCGGTCACGCGCGAAGCGGCCTTGCTGGCCTTGTTGCCCAGCTTGACGCGCAGCAGCTCTTCAGCCTTTTCCAGGTTGCCTTCAGCCTCGGTCAGGGCCTTCTTGCATTCCATCATCGGCGCGTCGGTCTTCGCGCGCAGTTCTGCCACCATGCTTGCGGTAATTGCCGCCATTTGTCACTCCTTGAATGGTTCGCCCCGCCCTACCCCGCCGTCGATGTGGCGCGATCCGGGACCGGAGGTAAGTTCAACTTCATCCGCGCCAGATCATGCCAGGGGCGGATGACAACAATTCGAAAAAAGGGGGCGTAAGATTCGCCCCCTCGGTTGCCGGAAAGCCCCCGGCTGCGCGCAGCACCCCGGCCCAGGGGCCGGTTGGCTAGCGATGATGTGTCAGCTTGCGATGCGCGCGGTACGGGGTCCTCTCGGCAGCAAGCCTTTAGGCTTCTTCGACTTCGACGAAATCGTCGCCGCCGCGTGCGGCTTCAACCACGTCCTGCACGGCGTTTGCACGGCCTTCCAGGATCGCGTCGGCCACGCCGCGCACGTACAGGGCAACTGCCTTGCTCGAGTCGTCGTTGCCCGGGATCACGTAGTCGATGCCTTCCGGCGAGTGGTTGGTATCGACCACGCCGATGACGGGCACGCCCAGCTTCTTGGCTTCGGTCACGGCAATCTTGTGGTAGCCGACGTCGACCACGAAGATGGCGTCAGGCACGCCGCCCATGTCCTTGATGCCGCCGATGGACTTTTGCAGCTTGTCCATTTCGCGCTCGAACATCAGGGCTTCCTTCTTGCTCATGGTTTCCAGCGCGCCGGCTTCCTTGGCGGCTTCCATGTCCTTCAGGCGCTTGATCGAGATCTTGACGGTCTTGAAGTTGGTCATCATGCCGCCGAGCCAACGGGCATCGACATAAGGCATGCCAGCGCGGCCTGCTTCTTCAGCCAGGATTTCGCGCGATTGACGCTTGGTGCCCACGAACAGCACGGTGCCGCGGTTTGCTGCCAGTTGACGCACGTACTTCAGCGCGTCCTGGAACATCGGCAACGTCTTTTCGAGGTTGATAATATGGATCTTGTTGCGATGGCCGAAGATGTACGGAGCCATCTTGGGGTTCCAGAAGCGGGTTTGGTGGCCGAAGTGGCAACCGGCTTCCAGCATTTCGCGCATGGTAACGGACATGAAAAATCTCCAAAAGGGTTAGGTCTGAAGTCCGCCCCGACATTCCTGAAAAGGAACACCCCGGATGGACGGACTCGCAATTTCAATAACTTTGTATTTGATAAGCGCAAGGCGCCTGCCAAATACCGCAGCACAGTAGTGACTGCCCGGCCCGCCAACCGCTGCCCGCAAGTCACATCGACCTGCCAGGTAGCCGCAAGTAGGCGAGCCAGCGATTGTAGCAACAAAACGGGCCTTCGCTCAAGGGGCCACTTACCATGAAAACCAGGCGCCCGCAGCCGGCGAAGCCCGTTTTCGGCTGCGGTCGATGCCCGATGGTGCGATAATCCCACTTTCAGATTCAATTTGAGGCGCAGCCCGTGGCTTCGCCGCCACTTTTGCGAGCAGCATGAGCATCCATATCAAGAACGCCGACGATATCGCCCAAATGCGGGTAGCCTGCCGGCTGGCCTCCGAGGTCCTCGACTACATCACGCCCTTCGTCAAGCCGGGGGTCACCACCGGCGAACTCGACCGGCTGTGCCACGCCTATATGCGCGATGTGCAGGGCACGGTACCCGCACCCCTGAATTATGCGCCGCCCGGCTACCCGCCCTTCCCCGGCGCCATCTGCACGTCGGTCAACGACGTGATTTGCCACGGCATCCCGGGCGAGCGCGTGCTGAAGTCCGGCGACGCGGTGAACCTCGACATCACCGTGATCACCAAGGAAGGCTACTACGGCGACACCAGCCGCATGTTCATTGCCGGTGAGGGCTCGATCCTGGCCAAGCGCCTGGCGCAGATCACCTTCGAATGCATGTGGAAAGGCATCTCCCAGGTGCGCCCCGGCGCCCGCCTCGGCGATATCGGCCATGTGATCCAGGTCCACGCGGAAGCGGCCGGCTATACCGTGGTGCGCGAGTACTGCGGCCACGGCATCGGCAAGAACTTCCACGAGGACCCGCAGATCCTGCACTACGGCCGGCCCGGCACCGGCATGGAGATCCAGGCCGGCATGATCTTCACGATCGAGCCGATGGTCAACGCCGGCAAGCGCGATATCCGCACCATGCCCGACCACTGGACCGTCAAGACGCGTGACCGCAGCCTGTCCGCGCAGTGGGAGCACACCATCCTGGTGACCGAGACCGGCTACGACGTGCTTACCGTCTCCGCGGGCACGCAGGCACCGCCGTCGTTCGTCACTGATTCTGTTGCAGCCTGACGCTACGGGCGCCAAGGTTGGCGCCCTTCTTGTTTCAGCCGTCCCTTCGATGCCCCAAGCCCTAGCCATGGACGCCACGCCGGAAATCATCCTCGCCACCCGTGTTCGCGATCAGCTGAAAGCCGACAAGCAGGCCGTGTTCGCGGATTTCAACGCGCACGGCCATGTCGGGCACCTGCTGACGCGCCTGCGGCGCGCGGTCGATGCCGCGCTGGTCGAAGCCTGGCGCGGCCTGGGCCTGCCGGACGACAGCGCGCTGGTGGCGGTGGGCGGCTACGGGCGCGGCGAGCTGTTCCCGTTTTCCGATGTGGATGTGCTGCTGTTGCTGCCATCGGAACCCGGCGAGGACACCACCTCCAGGCTGGAGAAGTTCATTGGCCTGTGCTGGGACCTGGGCCTTGAAATCGGCTCCGCCGTGCGCACCGTGGACGACTGCATCCGCGAATCGCGCCAGGACGTGACGATCCAGACGTCCTTGCTGGAAGCGCGCCTGCTGACGGGCAACCGCAAGCTGTTTGCCGAGCTGCAGACGCGCTACCAGGCCGACCTGGACCCGCGCGCCTTCTTCCAGGCCAAGCTGCTGGAAATGCGGCAGCGCCACGCCAAGTACCAGGACACGCCCTATTCGCTCGAACCCAACAGCAAGGAAAGCCCCGGCGGCCTGCGCGACCTGCAGGTGATCCTGTGGATGACCAAGGCCGCCGGGCTGGGCGACAGCTGGAAGGAACTGTTCGAGCGCGGGCTGCTGAGCGAGCGCGAAGCGCAGGAACTCGCCCGCAACGAGCGCCTGCTCAAGACCATCCGCGCGCGCCTGCACCTGGTGGCCGGGCGCCGCCAGGACGTGCTGGTGTTCGACCTGCAGACCGCGCTGGCCGAGGCCTTTGGCTACCGCCAGAACAATAACAAGCGCGCCAGCGAGCAGTTGATGCGCCGTTACTACTGGGCAGCCAAGGCGGTCACGCAGCTCAATATCGTGCTGCTGCTCAATATCGAAGCCATGTTGTTCCCGAGCGAATCCAAGGTGACGCGCGTCATCAACGAGCGCTTCGTGGAACGCCAGGGCATGCTCGAGATCACCAGCGACGATCTCTACGAGCGCGAGCCGCACGCCATCCTGGAAACCTTCCTGGTGTACGAGCGCACGCCGGGCGTCAAGGGCTTGTCGCCACGCACGCTGCGCGGCCTGTACAACGCCCGCACGGTGATGGACGCGAGCTGGCGCAACGATCCGGTGAACCGCCGCCTGTTCCTCGCCATCGTGCAGGAGCCGCAGGGAATCACCCACGCGCTGCGCCTGATGAACCAGACCAGCGTGCTGGGCCGCTACCTGATCAACTTCCGCCGTATCGTCGGGCAGATGCAGCACGACCTGTTCCACGTCTACACGGTGGACCAGCACATCCTGATGGTGGTGCGCAACATGCGCCGCTTCGCCATCGTCGAGCACACGCACGAGTTCCCCTTCTGCAGCCAGCTGATGGCCACCTTCGACCGCCCCTGGGTGCTGTGGGTGGCGGCGCTGTTCCACGACATCGCCAAGGGCCGCGGCGGCGATCACTCCAAGCTCGGCACGGCGGATGCGCGCCGTTTCTGCAAGCAGCACGGCATTGAGCGCGAAGATGCCGACCTGATCGCCTGGCTGGTCGAGCATCACCTGACCATGAGCCATGTCGCGCAGAAGCAAGACCTGACCGATGCGGACGTGATCCATGCCTTCGCCCGCGTGGTCGGCACCGAGCGCTACATGACCGCGCTCTACCTGCTGACCGTGGCCGATATCCGCGGCACCAGCCCCAAGGTGTGGAACGCGTGGAAGGGCAAGCTGCTGGAAGACCTCTACCGCATCACGCTGCGCGTGCTGGGCGGCGCGCGCGTGGACCCGCACTCGCTGTGGGCGCAGCGCCGCGACGACACCATCGCGCAGCTGCGGCTCAAGGCGTTCGACCCGGAACTGGGCAAGCCTTTGTGGTCCCAGCTCGACGTGGCCTTCTTCCTGCGCCACGACGCGCGCGACATCGCCTGGCTCACGCGGCACCTGTACAACAAGGTGGACAGCCCGGTGCCGGTGGTTAAGGCGCGCCTGTCGCCCGCGGGCGAAGGCTTGCAGGTGGCGGTCTACATCAAAGACCAGCCCGACGTGTTCGCGCGCATCTGCGGCTATTTCGAGCGCAAGAGCTTCTCCATCCAGGAAGCCAAGATCCACACCACGCGCCACGGCTATGCGCTCGATACGTTCCAGGTGACCGACCCGGGCATCAGCAGCGACGCCAGCGGCAACTACCGCGACATCATCGCGCTGGTGGAGCACGAGCTGGCCGAGCGCCTGCAGCAGCAAGGCGCGCTGGCGGAACCCACCCAGGGGCGGCTGTCGCGCCAGTCGCGCAGCTTCCCGATCAAGCCGCGCGTGGACCTGCGCCCCGACGAACGCGGCCAGTACTACCTGCTTTCCTTGTCGGCCAACGACCGCACCGGCCTGCTGTATGCGATCTCCCGCGTACTGGCCAAACATCGCACCTCGGTGCATACCGCCCGCATCAATACGCTCGGCGAGCGGGTGGAAGACGTTTTCCTGGTCGATGGCAGCCGCCTCGCCTCGGATAACAAACTGCAGTTACAGCTTGAACAGGACCTGCTGGCGGCGCTGGCCATCTAGGCCGGACGCCCCACATAGAAGATATGACCGATAGCAATTCGCCCAAGCGCAAGACGCTGGGCATCAAGACCGCCGCGCCCGAGGGCAATGCCCGCAAACCCGCCGCCACCCGGCCGGTGCGGGTGTCCGACCTGAACCGCGGACGCGTGCGCGCCGTGGTCGACGGCATCAAGCAGGCACAGGAACGCGCCGGCGGCCGCAAGAAGGCAGAAGACGCTGGCCAGCGCCCGCCGCGCGGCCCGCGCCCGGGCGAAGGCCAGGACCGTCCGCGCCGTTTCACCCCGGGTGAAGGCCAGGATCGGCCCCGCCGCTTCGGCGGCGACAGCAACGACCGCCCGCGCAATTTCGGCGCCGGCGAAGGCCAGGACCGTCCGCGCCGTTTCACCCCGGGTGAAGGCCAGGATCGGCCCCGCCGCTTCGGCGGCGACAGCAACGACCGGCCGCGCAACTTCGGCGCCGGCGAGGGCCAGGACCGTCCGCGCCGCTTCAACCCGGGCGAAGGCCAGGATCGGCCCCGCCGCTTCGGCGGCGACAGCAACGACCGGCCGCGCAACTTCGGCGCCGGTGAGGGCCAGGACCGTCCGCGCCGTTTCACCCCTGGTGAAGGCCAGGATCGGCCCCGCCGCTTTGCTGGCGAAGGCAATGACCGCCCGCGTCGTTTCGCCCCAGGCGAAGGCCAGGACCGTCCGCGTCGTTTCGGCCCAGGCGAAGGCCAGGACCGTCCCCGCCGCTTCGCCGGTGAAGGCAATGATCGCCCGCGCAATTTCGGCCCAGGCGACGGCAACGATCGTCCGCGCCGCTTCACCCCGGGTGAAGGCCAGGACCGTCCGCGCCGTTTTGCTGGCGAGGGCGACGACCGCCCTCGCCGTCCCGCTCACGGTGGCGACAATGACCGTGCGCGCCGCGCCGGCGATGCCGGCCAGCGTGACTACCAGGGCGCCCGTGCAGAACGTACGGAACGTACGGAACGTGCCGCACCCGTACAGAACGCGCCCCAGCCCAGCTCCGATGGCCTGGTGCGCCTGTCCAAGCGGATGTCGGAGCTCGGCCTGTGCTCGCGCCGCGAAGCCGATGAATGGATTCCGCGCGGCTGGGTACTGGTCGACGGCCAGCCCGTCACCGAACTGGGCTCGCGCATCAGCCCGGACGCCAATATCGAGATCCACCAGGCTGCACGCTCCGAGCAAGGCGAACGCGTGACCGTGCTGCTGCACAAACCGGTCGGTTATGTGTCGGGCCAGGCCGAAGATGGCTACGAGCCCGCCGCCGTGCTGTTCGCGCCGGAAAACCAGTGGGAGCTGGACCCCACCCGCAAGCGTTTTGCCCCGTGGCAGCGCAAGAGCCTGGCACCTGCCGGCCGGCTCGACATCGACTCCACCGGCCTGCTGGTGCTGACCCAGGACGGCCGCGTCGCGCGCCACCTGATCGGCGAGGATTCGACCGTCGAGAAGGAATACCTGGTGCGGGTAAGCTGGGATTCGCCGGAAGGCCTGGTCGAGCGCGACATCTCGCACGTGTTCCCGGTGGAACTGATCGAGAAGCTGCGCCACGGCCTGTCGCTGGATGGCGAAGCGCTCAAGCCGGCCAAGGTGAGCTGGCAGAACGAGGAGCAATTGCGCTTCGTCCTGCGCGAAGGCAAGAAGCGTCAGATCCGCCGCATGTGCGAGCAGGTTGGCCTGCGGGTCGTGGGCCTGAAGCGCGTGCGCATGGGCCGCATCGTGCTGGGCGACCTGCCGGTGGGCCAGTGGCGCTTCCTCGGTGCCTTCGAGAAGTTCTGAGCGCCGGGCCGAAAAGCAAGCTGGCGGCCGGCGCCACGCGCCGCGCCATCGCCAGGCACGCGGCACTCGACACGCTGGCACCGCTTGCACGGTCTGGCCGCCGGGACAAACCCAGCGGCCTCGCATGGCCAATGCCTCAATCCATGCCGCAAGCGGGCGCCCTGCCCTGCGCCAATCGCTTCACAGCTGTGGTGCACGGCAAGCCGCGCCGTGCGCATTGACCATCTCCGGCAGCCCGAACACTGCCTTGGCGCCGCATTGCGAGCCAAGCATCCGGTGCTGGTCGTGCCCGACGCCAACCACCTCGAACGCCTGGCGGCGCACCGGCGGGTGCTGGCTACCCATCATCGGCGCAGCAAGAAACTGCGTGTAGCGCAGGTAGCCACGCGCGCGCTCCAGCCGGGTCGGCCCTTCGGCCTCGGCGCCGCAGGCCTTGTCGAGCACGCGGTGGTTGGGGTCGTTATCTTCCGAGCCCACGAGGTAGGTCACCTGGCGCTGGAGATAGCGGCGGAACAGCACATCGCCGGTCGCGCCGCGCGCATAGGGGACCATGTCGCGCATACCGTAGCGGTATTTATCATAGTCCGCGCAAATGGCCGTGTCATAGGGCGCAAAGCCTTTGCCGCGTGGGCGCTCCGGCGTGAAATACAGATACGACGAAGGATTCGCCACCACGTAGCGCAGATCGATGCCGCCCGCGCGAATACGCTCGTCGACGTTGTTCAGCACCACATAGCGATGCACCAGCTGCGCGCCTCCCGAGTGGCCGGCCACCGTCACGCGGGTCACTGCGGGAAAACGGGCCTTGTTGGTCACCATGCCGACGAGGTCATCCAGCACCTGCAGCGAGCTGACCGAAAACGGTGGGTTGACCGCATCCTCCCCGCTCATCCAGCCCTGCACGCTCCATATCGGCATGCCGTCGAAATGCTTGCCCTTGGCCGCATCCGGCGTGCCGGGGAAGTTCGGCGCGATGAGCAGCACCTCGTCGGGATTGCGCCCGGTTTGCTTGAGCAGCGCCGCGCCGGCCGCGAAGTAGTCGTCGCCGTTACGCTGCAGCCCGTGCTGGACGAAGATCACCTCGCGGATGCCGCGCAGGTCTGCGTCCAGCGGATGGTTGGCGTAGACCGGAAAATCGTAGGCCCCAGCACCCGTGCCAAGCCTGACCCGCTGCCATTGGGGCGCGGCAGCTTGCGGCGCCGTGCCGGGCGCCGGTGCGGCCTGCTTCGCGCTCGCGGCACTGTCCGCGCCTGGGGCGGCGCAGCCAAACTGGGCCGCCGCGGCTAGCGCAATCAGTGCGATCGATGCGCAACGCGCAAGGCGAAGTGTCTGCATATCCTGTCTCCCGGTGCTCGATGCGGCGCGCGCGCCCGTGTTTTCGTTCGTAAAGCCGTACCCTGCGCGTGGGTGCGCAAGTCGAGCGCATGCATCAGTCGTCGCCGGCCAGTCGTCGCGGGTCAGTCGTCGCTATTGGGAGGCAGCTCGGGGAACAGCACATCGGTAAAGCCGAAGCGCGTAAAGTCCGTCACCCGCATGGGATAGAGGATGCCCTGCAGGTGGTCGCATTCATGCTGCACCACGCGCGCGTGGAAATCCTCGGCAACGCGCTCGATGCGCGCGCCCATCACGTCAAAGCCGGTGTACTTCAGGCGCGTGAAACGCGGCACCACCCCGCGCAGCCCCGGCACCGACAGGCAGCCTTCCCAGGCTTCATCCTGCTCCTCGCCAAGCGGCGTCAGCTCGGGATTGATCAGTACGGTCTTGGGCACGGTGGGGGCGTCGGGATAGCGCGGATTGCGGTCGAAGCCGAAGATCACCACCTGCAGGTCCACGCCGATCTGCGGCGCGGCCAGGCCAGCACCGTTGGCGTGATCCATGGTGTCGAACATATCGTCGATCAGGATGCGCAATTCGGGCGTGTTGAAGCGCGTGACAGGGCGCGCTACCTGCAGCAGGCGCGGGTCGCCCATCTTGAGAATGTCACGGATCATGCTTGATCTCCGGTATTAAGCTCGGCCAGCAAAGCCAGCAAGGCGGCCTCGTCCAGCACGGGCACGCCGAGCGCCTCGGCCTTTTCCAGTTTGCTGCCGGCTTCCGCGCCAGCCACCACATAGTCAGTCTTCTTCGACACCGAGCCGGCCACCTTGGCGCCGGCCGCCTCCAGCATTTCCTTGGCGTCTTCGCGCGACAGCGTGGGCAGCGTGCCTGTCAGCACGAACGTCTTGCCGGCCAGCGGCGCGGGCGCCGCACGCTGCGCCGGCTCGCTTTCCGGCCAGTGCACGCCGGCGGCACGCAGTTGCTCGATGACTTCCACGTTGTGCGGCTCGGCCAGGAAGTTGGCGATGGACTGCGCCACCACCGGCCCCACGTCGTTGACCTCGAGCAAGGCGGCCTCGTCGGCTGCCAGCAGCCCATCGAGCTTGCCGAAATGCTTGGCCAGGTCCTTGGCCGTCGCTTCGCCCACATGGCGGATGCCTAGCGAGAAGATAAAGCGGTTGAGCGTGGTCTCGCGCGACGCCTCGATGGCGGCCACCAGGTTGGTGGCCGACTTGTCGGCCATCCGGTCCAGCGCGGCCAGCTTGGCGACGCCAAGCTTGTAGAGATCGGCCGGCGTGTGCACGATGGCCATGTCGACCAGTTGCTCGACCACCTTGTCGCCGAGGCCTTCGATATCCATGGCGCGGCGCTGCGCGAAATGCAGCAGCGCCTGCTTGCGCTGGGCCGCGCAGATCAGCCCGCCGGTGCAGCGCGCGATCACCTCGCCTTCCAGCTTCTCGATGTGAGACCCGCACACCGGGCATGCGGTGGGCATGACGAAGGCGCGTGCGTCGGCGGGCCGGCGCTCCGGCACCACCGCCACCACTTCGGGAATCACGTCGCCGGCGCGCCGCACGATCACGGTATCGCCGATATGCACGTCCTTGCGGCGGATCTCGTCCTCGTTGTGCAGCGTGGCATTGGTCACCGTCACGCCGCCAACGAACACCGGCGCCAGCCGCGCCACCGGCGTGATGGCGCCGGTGCGGCCGACCTGCACCTCGATATCCTCGACCACCGTGGTCATTTCCTGGGCCGGGAACTTGTGCGCCAGCGCGAAGCGCGGCGCACGCGACACGAAGCCAAGGCGCTCCTGCTCGGCCAGCGCGTTGACCTTGTACACCACGCCGTCGATGTCGTACGGCAACGCCGCGCGCCGCTCGCCCACCCCGCGATAGAAGCTCAGCAAGCCGTGCGCACCCCGCACGACTTCGCGCTCCGCGCAGACCGGCATGCCAAGCCCGGCGAACCAGTCGAGCATGGCGCTGTGCGTCTCGGGACGCGGCGCGCCTTGCAGCTCGCCCAGCCCGTAGGCGAAAAACGACAACGGACGCTTGGCGGTGATGCGCGGATCCAGCTGGCGCAGGCTGCCGGCGGCGGCGTTGCGCGGATTGACGAAGGTCTTTTCACCGGCCTCGGCCTGCCGCGCATTGAGCTTGTCGAATTCGCGGCGATACATGAAGACTTCCCCGCGCACTTCCAGCACCGCTGGCAAGGCCTCGGCCTCGCCGCGCAAGCGCAGCGGAATCGCCTTGATGGTGCGCACGTTGACGGTCACATCCTCGCCAGTCTCGCCGTCGCCGCGGGTGGCGGCCTGCACCAGCCGACCGGCCTCGTAGCGCAAGGACATGGCCAGGCCATCGAACTTCAGCTCGCAGGCGTACTCCACTGCCTCGGCGGCGCTGAACAGGTCGGCCGTGCCGTCGGCGGGGGCGGCACGCCCCAGCCCCTGCGCGCAACGACGGTCGAAGGCCAGCACATCCTCATCCTCGAAGCCGTTGTTTAGCGACAGCATCGGGATGGCATGGCGTACCGTATCGAAGGCCGACAGCGGCTGGCCGCCCACGCGCTGCGTGGGCGACTCAGGGGTCAGCAATTCGGGATGCCTGGTCTCGATGTCCTGCAATTCGCGAAACAGCGCGTCGTACTCGGCATCGGGCACCGACGGTGCATCGAGGACGTAGTACTGGTAATTGTGGCGCTCCAGCTCGGCGCGCAGCCAGTCGGCGCGCGCGGCGGGAGAATCGCTGACAGGCGCGGGGGCTTGCGCCGCCGCACCTTCTGGTTTGGTGCTCATGCTGAAGGACTGAATCCGTTGTCGTCGTTATCGTCGATGCCGAACTGGCGTACTGGCGTACTGGCGTGTCAGAGACTGAACAAACGTAGCGTCACCGGCGAGCCCGCAGGCATGCCGCGGGCCTCCAGCTTGTCGTAGAGTGTTTGAAGCTGGCCGAAGATGGCGACGAAGGACGATTCGCTCAACGGCCGCATATTGTCGTCGACCAGTTGCGCGCCCATGCGTTGCGCCAGGCTGTAGCCGTACTCGCACACGGTCTTGAACGGCTTGGTCGCCTGCGCCGCGGACGGCACATCGAGCAGCAGCGTGATCTGGCGGCCGGCCTTGGCCGTGAGGTCATCGCGCAGGAAATTGGTATCGCCGAACTGCAGCGTGAACAGCGCCCGCTGCACGCCCTCGGCGTTGGCCTGATAGCGCGTGAAGCGAGTGCCGTCGCGCGACAGGACCAGCCCGTCCTGGGTCGCCACCGTCTGCACATAGGCGGCGGACCACGGCGCGCCGTCGGAGATCACGTTCACGCCAAGCTGCACATCGCAACTGGCGGCAAACGCATCGAGCTCGCGGCCGTTGGCGACCGTCTCGGTCATGTCGGGCAGTTCGGCCGAGGCGTCTAGCGCTTCGGCCAGCGCTTCCACCGCATTGACGAACTCCGAAAACTCGAGCGCATTGAGCGCCCCGCTGCGGTTGGCAAGCTGCACCGCTACCTGCAGGTCCTCGTACTGATGGCCGGCGGTGACCGGCTCCCAGGCATTGGCTTCGCTGCGCAGGCCTTCGATGTGCACCTGCTTGGTTCCCGCACGGCGCAGGCGGCCGGTGAGCGGCAGGATGCGATCGCCCGAGCTCTTGCGCTCCAGGCGCAGCGGCACGATGCAGTCGATCAGCGGATCGATGACAGCCGGCGTGGGCTGGCCATCGAGCGCAACGGGCTCTTGCTGCGCCGCTTGGGCAGGCGCGGCATCTTGCCTGGGCTTTGTCGGTTCGGTGCGTTCCACTTGTTCCGCGTGTTCTGCATCTTCCGCATGTTCTTCGTGGTCCGCGGCGTCATACGATTCGGCGAGCCCGGCAGACCCAGCCTCCTCGGCATGCGCGGGCTTGCCGGCAGCCGCATGGGCCGAGGACGGCGCCGCGGCGATGGCCACTTCATCCGCCAGGGCTTCGTCGGCGTCGGCCGAGCTCGCGGCCATGCCAGCCGCCACGGCGGCGGCGTCCAGCGGCGAAGCCGACAACGTGGGCTCGCGCCGCTCGAGCTGATGCTCGGGCAATGGCTCGTGCAGCCTGGCGCTGACTTCCGGCTTGACCACCGGGCTTACCACCGGCTCGCGCATCGGCGGCAGGTCGTCTTCGGGCTGCAGGGCGCGCGGGCGGCGCGCCTTGCGGATCTGCCACTGGTTGTAGGCGACTACCAGCAGCAACAGGACAATGCCTGCAACGATCAGGGCGGTCTGGAGCGTCATGCTGCCTCCGCCATCGAGAGCGCTGCGTCCATATCCACGGCGACGATACGCGATACACCTTGCTCTTGCATCGTCACGCCAATCAACTGGTGTGCCATTTCCATTGCGATTTTATTGTGGGAAATGAAGACGAACTGGGTCTTGTCCGACATGCGCGCCACCATATTGGCGTAGCGCTCCGTATTGGCATCGTCCAGCGGTGCGTCCACCTCGTCGAGCAGGCAGAACGGCGCCGGGTTGAGCTGGAACATGGCGAACACCAGCGCGATGGCCGTCAGGGCCTTCTCACCGCCCGACAGCAGGTGGATGGTGGAGTTCTTCTTGCCCGGCGGCTGCGCCATCACCTGCACGCCGGCGTCGAGGATTTCGTCGCCGGTCATGATCAGCCTGGCTTGCCCGCCACCGAACAGCGACGGGAACAGCTCGCCGAAGTGATGGTTGACCTGGTCGAAGGTCCCTTGCAGCATCGCGCGGGTTTCCTGGTCGATCTTGTGGATCGCGTCTTCCAGCGTGGTGATGGCGTCGATCAGGTCGGCCGACTGCGCATCGAGGAAGGTCTTGCGCTCGCGCGCCGCCGCCAGTTCGTCCAGCGCGGCCATGTTCACCGGCCCGAGCGCGTTGATGGCGTTGTTCAGGCGGGTGACCTCGCCCTGCAGGTAGGAGGGCTTGAGATCGGGCGTGAGCTTCTCGGCCAGCGCGGCCTCGTCCACCTCGGCGGTCGTGAGTTGCTCGCTGAACTGCTCCTGGTTCAGGCGCGCGGCCTGTTCCTTCAACTGGTACTCGGTGATGCGGTCGCGCAGCGGCTGCAGGCTGCGCTCGGCGGCCAGGCGCTGGTCGTCGTACTGGCGCAGCTGCGCCGACAGCGCGTCCAGCTCGGTGCGGGCGAGCTGGAGTTTTTCTTCCTTCTCGGCACGGCGCTCCAGCGCATCCTGCAGGCCGGTGTGGGCGGTCTGCTCATTGATGGTTTCCAGCTCGACACGAGCATCTTCCAGCGACTGGGCAAGACGCTCCGACTGGTCGCCCGCGGTCTGGATATTGCGGCGCAGCTCGTCGATGCGGTTAGCCAGGTTGCGCTCAGCGAACAGCGCTTCCTGCGCCGCGCGCTCGAAGTCGCGCAGCTGGTGCCGCGCCGACGACAGCTTGCTGTCCAGCGCCTCGAAGGCCATCTGGTGGTCTTCGTGCGTGGACTGCATCTGCGCCAGCGCGGCGTCGTGCTGCTCGAAGCTGGCTTCGGACTCGGCGCGGATGGCGCGCTGCTCTTCGATCTGCGCGGCGATTTCGGCCAGTTCCTCACGGATCTGGCCGCTGCGCGCGGCGTAGCGCTCCATGGCCTGCGACAGCTTGAGCACATCCATCTGCAGCGCGTGCACGCGGCGTGTGGCCTGCTCGCTGCGTCCGCGGGCCTCGGTGAGCGCGGCGCTGGCCTGGGTGTAGGCCGCTTCGGCGCGGACCGCCTGGCTCTTGGCTTCGTCGGACAGCAGCAGCTGGGCGCGCGCCTGCTTCTGCAGGTTTTCGATTTCCTGCTCGCGGGCCAGCATGCCGGCCTGCTCGGAATCGGCCGCATAGAGGTGGACCGAGCTACGGCCCACCAGGTGGCCCTCGGCCACGACGAACGACGCGCCTTCCGGCAGCGTGGCGCGCTGGGCCAGCGCCGACGCCATATCGGTGGCGGTGTAGATATCGGCCAGCCAGTCCTGCATCACGGCCCGGATGCCCGGCTCGGTGATCTGCACCAGCGCCATCAGCGCACGCATGCCGGCGGGGGTTTCCTGCGGGCGCGCGGCCGGCGGCGGCGAGTAGAAGGCCAGCTTGGCGGGCGGCGCGTCGGACAGGAAGGACTTGATCCAGTCCAGGTTGGAGACTTCGAGCGCGCCGAGCTTTTCGCGCAGCACGGATTCCAGCGCGCTTTCCCAGCCCGGCTCGATATGGAGCTTCTTCCACAGGCGCGGCAGCTCGGCCAGGCCGTGCTTGGCCAGCCAGGGCTGCACCTTGCCTTCGGTCTGCACATTTTCCTGCAACTGCTTGAGCGCGGCCAGGCGCGCTTCCAGCGACCCGATCGCGGCGGCCTCGCGCTGCACGCGTTCCTGCGCGCTGCGGCGCTCGCCGTCCAGGCGCGGCACGCTGTCGGCGGAGTCAGCCAGGATGGCCTGCGCTTCTTCCAGCACGGCTTCCTGCTCGGCCAGCTCGGCGCGTTGCTCTTCCAGGCGGGTTTCATCGGGGCGGTCCAGCCCCTTTTCTTCGCCGGACAAGCGCTCGCGACGCTGCTCGAGCTGCTGCAGCATCTGGTCGGCGCTGCGCTGCTGCGCGGCCTCCAGCTTGAGCGCCTGCTCGGCCTGCATGATGCTGGCGCGCTGCTCGTTGGACAGCACCTGGGCATCGCGCCACTGGGCTTCCAGCGTGGGCAGCTCATCGGTCTTGTGCGCGACGGCCTCCTGGGCTTCGATGGTGCGGCCTTCGGCGACCGCCAGCTCTTCTTCAGCCTGCGCCAGGGCATCGGTAGCCTGCTCGGCCTTGCCCTGCCACTGCTCGCGCTGCGCCGTCAGTGCGGCGATCTGTGCCTGCACGCGGTTGCGCGACTCCACCACATAGCGGATCTCGGCCTCGAGCTTGCTGACCTCGGCATTGGCTTCGTACAGGCCGCCCTGCGCGGTGTGCATATTGTCCGAGGCGGCGTAATGCGCGGCGCGCATGGTCTCGAGCTCGGCCTCGACGTGGCGCAGTTGCGCGGTTTGCGCTTCCAGGTCGATCTGTGCCTGCTCGATGGCGCGCGTGTTGCGCTCCTGCTCGGCCTGGGCCTCGCGCTTGCGCAGCAGCCACAGCAGGTGCTGCTTTTCCTCGCCGTCGGACTGCAAGGTCTTGAAGCGCTGGGCCACTTCGGCCTGCCCTTCGAGCTTGTCCAGGTTGGTGCCGAGCTCGCGCAGGATGTCTTCCACGCGGGTCAGGTTCTCGCGCGTGTCGGACAGGCGGTTCTCGGTTTCGCGGCGGCGTTCCTTGTACTTGGACACCCCTGCGGCTTCTTCCAGGAAGATCCGCATGTCATCGGGCTTGGCCTCGATGATGCGCGAGATCATGCCCTGCCCGATGATGGCGTAGGCGCGCGGCCCCAGGCCGGTGCCCAGGAAGATGTCCTGGATATCGCGGCGGCGCACGGCCTGGTTGTTGATGTAGTAGGAGGACGTGCCGTCGCGGGTCAGCACCCGCTTGACGGCGATCTCCGCATATTGGCTCCATTGCCCGCCGGCGCGCCCCTCAGGGTTGTCGAACACCAGTTCGACGCTGGCGCGGCCAGCCTGTTTGCGCGCGGTGGAGCCATTGAAGATCACGTCCTGCATGGACTCGCCGCGCAGCTCGGAGGCGCGCGACTCGCCCAGCACCCAGCGCACCGCATCGATGATGTTCGATTTGCCGCAGCCGTTGGGACCGACGATGCCGACCAGTTGGCCAGGCACTTGAAAATTGGTGGGATCGACGAAGGACTTGAAGCCCGCCAGCTTGATCGAGGACAGTCGCACGGTTGGTCGTGGGGTATCTAGCGTAATGCAGCGTTCAGGAGAGCCGGGCCCCAACGAGAAGCAGGGCCGGCGCGTGCCGGTTGCGCCCCATGCCTTCTCTCTTGTGCCCGATAGATGGCGCTAATCATACCATCGCGCCTTCGGCGTCCGGGCGCTTTCCGGGCTAAGCGCTAGCCATTTCCCCAGGGCGTTTGGGCCGCTTCCGATACACCCCGTGCGGTTCACGCCCCACGCTTGCGGCGATGCTGCCATGCGGCGAAAGATCACCACCCTGCGCTTGACGTCGCCGCACTTCTTGGCGCCGGCGGGAAACTTCCAAGGGTTAGTGCTAGTCTCTCATTGTCAGCGTGATCCTTGAGGCCCATTGCACCTGCCGCCCCGTCACCGGCGCAATGGCTGCCACCGGCCAACGCGGAGCCCGGCTTCGCGCCCCTTCTGGGAGTGTCCAGCATGACCGCCTTCTCACCGGCGATATCAGACAGCAGCTTGCCCGACCACGATGCCGTGAATGTGGCTACAACACCACCCTGGTCCTTGGACGACATCGATTTCCAGGCCATCGACACCGCCCTTGTCCGGTCC
Organism: Cupriavidus sp. MPR-AND1C; assembly: GCF_058809705.1. Taxonomy (NCBI): domain Bacteria; kingdom Pseudomonadati; phylum Pseudomonadota; class Betaproteobacteria; order Burkholderiales; family Burkholderiaceae; genus Cupriavidus; species Cupriavidus sp. MPR-AND1C. The sequence goes on from NZ_JBXASU010000004.1 coordinate 159,271, forward strand.
GATCGGGAATTGTTCTACCTGCTGGTGTCGGCCTCCTTTGTCGAAAGCGGCTCGGACACGTACGCCGGCAACCTGGCCAATTACTACGCCGCCAATCCCGAGGCTTCCGGCTGGTTGTCCGAACACTGGGAGGCAGAGGAGCTGCAGCACGGCCTGGCCCTGCGGCGCTATGTGGAACATGTCTGGCCCGAGTTCGACTGGGAGCGCGGCTATGCGCGGTTCTTCGAGGAATACCGCCATACCTGCTCGATCGACAACTTCGAGTCCACGAAAGCCCTTGAGATGGCCGCGCGCTGCGTGGTCGAGACTGGCACCGCGGCCCTTTACCGCTCCCTGGAACAAGCCAGCGACGAGCCGGTGCTACGCAATCTGACGCGGCGCATCGCCGATGACGAGGTGCGCCACTACAAGCACTTCTACCGCTACTTCAACACCTTCAACGGCGTGGAACGGCTCGGCCGCCTGCGTGTACTGGGCGCCCTGGTGCGCCGCTTGCTGGAAATCAAGAACGAAGACGCGCAGATCGCGCTGCGCAACGTGCTGCGCATCGAGCGCGGCACCGAGGATATCCCGCAACGGGACGTGCGCCGGCTCAACTCCCGGGTGAGCGCCGTGATCCGGCGCAACCTGCCGATCGAGATGACGGTCAAGATGCTGCTCCGCCCGCTGCACCTGCATGCCAGCGTGGAGCGCGCCATCCGCAAGCCGCTGGTGGCGGTGGTGTCGCGGGCGATGCTCTATTGAGGCGCGGCGCCACCTATTGCGGCTGCAGCGCCTGGTCCGCCACACCGGCGGCGTTGCCGGCGCGACGCGCCTTGGTGCGGTGCACCAGCCCCGACAAGGCGCCAGCCGCCACGATGCACAGGCCGCCGGCGGCCTCCTTCCAGCTCAGCGTCTCGGTCGCCAGCCACCACGACGACACCGCCGCGATCACGATCTCGAACAGCATCAGCAGCGATACCCGGTTGGCCGGCAGGCGCTGCAGTCCATACTGGACCACCGAATTGCTCAGTACCAGCGTCGCGGCGAGGCCCAGCATCAGCGCCACGCCACCCCAGCCGATCACCGGCGCCAGCGCCACACCGCCCGGCTCCAGCAACAGCGCGCACGGCAGGCCGACCGCGGTGCAGCCCACGTAGACCATCACGGTGCGCAGGCGCGCATCCATCTCCGGGTAAAGCTGCCCGGCCCGGCGCGACAGCACATTGTTGACGGCAAACCCCATGCCGCCAATCAGGCCGGACCATTCCGCTGCGCGCGTGGGCAGCGGCAGCCCCACTTCCGGCGTCCACAGCATCAGCCCCGCGCCAAACAGCGCCAGCACTACCAGCAGCAAGCCGGATGCCGATAGTTTCTCGCCCAGGAAGACGCGGGCAAACAAGGCCGTCCATACCGGCGTCAGGTAGAACAGCAGCAACACCCGCATCACATGGCCGTTGACGCTGCCCCATACAAAGCCGGCGTTGGTCACGCCTGCCGCCAGCCCGATCGCCACGAACAGCCACGACCAGCGCAGGCCACCCAGGTGGCGCGCGAAGGCCACCAGGGCGATCAGCGCGGCCATGGCGCTCACCAGCGCGGCTGCCGTCATGCCGCCCAGACCCCAGCCGGCAAGAACCCGGTAGGGAAACCAGGCGATGCCCCAGACCGAGGCGCCCAGCAGGATGGACAAGGTGGATTTGAAGGCATGCGGGTCGGCCGGGGCCGAAGCAGTGGAAGTCGCGGGCAGATGGCTCATGGGAAAACGGTCAAGGCTGCCACTTGGGCAGCCAGTCGGTATTCGGTATCGGAAAATCACTGCGGGACAGCCGGGGCTGGTCGCGCACGGCCGCAGACAAGCCACAAGCCGCCGCGCCGCGCCGCCAGGGCCTTGCCGGCGCACGGGAATGTCCGGCAATCCTCTATAATGACTGGCTTTGAGCTTGGCCCTACCGGCCTGAACCTGATCGTGAATCCCCGCCTCGACCTGCTCCAGCCCTATCCGTTCGAGAAACTGCGCGTGCTGCTGGCTGACGTCAAACCAAATGGCGCGCTGCCCGCGATCAGCTTCGGCATCGGCGAACCCAAGCACCCCACGCCCGAATTCATCAAGACGGCGCTGTCGAACGCGCTGCAAGGACTGGCGAATTATCCCACAACGGCCGGATCCGATGCACTACGACAGTGCATGGCCGCGTGGATCCAGCGCCGCTACAATCTGCCGGCGGTCAATGCCACGACCCAGGTGCTGCCGGTCACCGGCTCGCGCGAGGCCTTGTTCGCCTTCGCCCAGACCGTGGTCGACGCCAGCCAGCCCGGCGCGCTGGTGCTGTGCCCCAACCCGTTCTATCAGATCTATGAAGGCGCGGCGCTGCTGGCCGGCGCCACGCCCGTGTTCGCCAACAGCGATCCGGCGCGCAACTTCGCGCCCGCGTTCGACCGCATTGGCGCCGAGACCTGGGCCAAGGTGCAACTGGTCTTTGTGTGCTCCCCGGGCAACCCGACCGGCGCCGTGCTGTCGCTGGAAGACTGGCGCGAGCTGTTCGCGCTGTCCGACCGCCATGGCTTCGTGATCGCCTCGGACGAGTGCTACTCCGAGATCTACTTCAAGGAAGGCGAGCCGCCGCTGGGCGCGCTGGAAGCCGCGCACAAGCTGGGCCGCGCCGAAGGCGCACATCCCTTCGAGCGCCTGGTGATGTTTTCCAGCCTGTCCAAGCGCTCCAACGTGCCGGGCCTGCGCTCGGGCTTCGTGGCCGGCGATGCCGCCCTGCTGAAGAAATTCCTGCTATACCGTACCTATCACGGCGGCGCCATGAACCCAGCGGTGCAGACCGCCAGCGTGGCGGCCTGGAACGACGAGGCCCATGTGCGCGACAACCGCGCCGCCTACGTGCGCAAGTTTGCCGAGGTCACGCCGATGCTGGCCGAGGTGCTGGACGTGGCCTTGCCCGATGCCGGCTTCTACCTGTGGGCGGATGTCTCGCGCACCGGCCTGTCCGACACCGAGTTTGCCGCGCGGCTGCTGGCCGAGCAGAACGTCACTGTGCTGCCGGGCAGCTACCTGGCGCGCGAGGCCGATGGCATCAACCCGGGCGCCAACCGCGTGCGCATGGCGCTGGTGGCCACGCCCGGGGAATGCCTGGAAGGCGCGCGCCGCATCGTCGCCTTCTGCAAGTCGCTGGGCTGAAACCCGCGGACGCGGGCGAAGTGCGCCGCACGGCACACACCGTACACACACCGTATTTTGTTGTAGACAACGATCAACCACTGAAAACACGCATATGACGCAAGCACTGCAAGCCCTGATCGACCAGGCATGGGAAGACCGCGCAAGCCTCTCGCCCAAGTCCGCCCCCAACGACATCCGCGAAGCCGTGGCCAATGTGATCGGCCAGCTCGACACCGGCGCCCTGCGCGTGGCCGAGAAGCAAGGCAAGGAATGGATTGTCAACCAGTGGATCAAGAAGGCCGTGCTGCTGTCGTTCCGCCTGGAAGACAACGCGCCGATGTCCGCTGGCGGCTTCGCCCAGTTCTACGACAAGGTGCCGACCAAGTTCGCCAACTGGACCGCCGACGACTTCGCCAAGGGCGGCTTCCGCGTGGTGCCCCCGGCGGTCGCCCGCCGTGGCTCGTTCATCGCCAAAAACGCCGTGCTGATGCCTTCGTACGTCAACATCGGCGCCTACGTCGATGAAGGCACCATGGTCGACACCTGGGCCACCGTCGGTTCGTGCGCCCAGATCGGCAAGAACGTCCACCTGTCCGGCGGCGTCGGCATCGGCGGCGTGCTCGAGCCGCTGCAGGCCAACCCGGTCATCATCGAAGACAATTGCTTCATCGGCGCGCGCTCGGAAGTGGTCGAAGGCGTGATCGTGGAAGAAAACTCGGTGATCTCGATGGGCGTGTACCTCGGCCAGTCGACCAAGATCTATGATCGCGAAACCGGCGAGATCCATTACGGCCGCGTGCCGGCTGGCTCGGTGGTGGTGGCGGGCAACCTGCCTTCCAAGGATGGCAAGTACAGCCTGTACTGCGCCGTGATCGTCAAGAAGGTGGACGCGCAGACCCGCGCCAAGACCAGCCTGAACGACCTGCTGCGCGGCGACTGATCTCGCCCGCTGCATCGAGGGGAGCGCCCCTGGCCCGGAACCGTGCGCGTGCACGGCCGGTCTGAACCGGAATGCCGGATCGGAACGCCAACGCTCCCCTCACCCCTTTGCCCTTTCCCCGCTCTCCAACGGTTCCCGCTCAATGGATACCGCCGCCGGCCGCCGCTGGCCCGCCCTTCGCAAGCGACTCATGGCCCTGGACCCGACCACTGTCACCACCGTTCTCTCGCTGCTGCCCACGATCCTCGAACAGGCCAACAAGACCATCGAGAAGATCAAGAAGGGCAAGCGCCGCGATGGCACCGCAGACATGCCTGGCCCGGACACGCGCGACCCTGCCGCGCGCATTGCGGACCTGGAAAACGCCGCCATGCAGCAGGCCGAGGCCGTCAAGCTGCTGGCCGAGCAACACGCCATCACCATCGAGGCCCTGCGCCGCGAAGCCGCACGGCTGGATCGCCGCCTGCGCCTGATGACCGGCGTGGCCATGGCCGGCTTTGCGCTTGGGCTTGCCGGCCTGGTGGTCGCCCTCAACCTTTTGCTGCGCTAGCCAGACCGGCCGGCCCCGCATTTCTCCGCTCATCGCCTCCACTTATCGCCATGACTGTCCTGCTCTACGGCATTCCCAACTGCGATACCGTCAAGAAAGCCCGCACCTGGCTGGAATCCAACGGTGTGGATTACACCTTCCACGACTTCAAGAAGCAAGGCGTGGACGAAGCCATGCTGCGCGGCTGGCTCGCGCAAGTGCCGCTCGCCACCCTGCTCAACCGCAAAGGCACGACCTGGCGCGCGCTGTCCGACGCGGACAAGGCGCTTGCAGAACAGGAAGCCGGCGCGATTGCGCTGATGCAGCAAAGCCCGTCGCTGATCAAGCGGCCGGTGCTGGCCCACAAGGGCAGCGTCAGCGTAGGTTTTTCAGCGGAAAATTACGCCAGCCTTTTTTAAGCCCGATGGCAGCGCCAGGACATGCGCGCTGCCAGGACGCAAGACTCGAACCATGCACCCCGCCGGACTCCGGCGCCAGGTGCCTCCTCGCTGCCACCATGAACCCCACCCTCGCCCTCACCGAAGACCTGATCCGCCGCCGCTCCGTCACGCCCGCCGATGAAGGCTGCCAGGCCGTGCTGGAAACCCGCCTGAAGGCGCTGGGCTTCGCCTGCGAAGCCATCGTCAGCGGCCCGGACGACTTCCGCGTGACCAACCTGTGGGCCGTCAAGCGCGGCACGCGCGGCCAGCACGGCAAGCTGCTGGCCTTTGCCGGCCACACCGACGTGGTGCCCACCGGCCCGCTGGAGCAATGGGGCTCAGACCCCTTCCTGCCCAGCCACCGCGACGGCAAGCTGTACGGCCGCGGCGCCGCCGACATGAAGACCTCCATCGCTGGCTTCGTGGTAGCGGTCGAAGAATTCGTGCAGGCCCACCCGGACCACGCCGGCTCCATCGCCTTCCTGATCACCAGCGACGAGGAAGGCCCCGCGCACGACGGCACCGTCAAGGTGGTCCAGGCGCTGAAGGCGCGCGGCGAGCGACTCGATTACTGCGTGATCGGCGAGCCCACATCGGTCGACACGCTCGGCGACATGGTCAAGAACGGCCGGCGCGGCTCGCTCTCGGGCAAGCTCACCGTCAAGGGCGTGCAAGGCCATATCGCCTACCCGCACCTGGCCAGGAATCCCATCCACCTGGCCGCGCCCGCATTGACCGACCTGGTGAACGAGCGCTGGGACGAAGGCAACGAGTACTTCCCCGCCACTAGCTGGCAGATGTCGAATATCCACGGCGGCACCGGCGCCACCAACGTGATCCCCGGCCATGTCACCGTGGATTTCAATTTCCGCTTCTCCACCGCCAGCACGCCCGATGGCCTGAAGGCGCGCGTGCATGCCATCCTGGAGCGCCACCAGCTGGACTACGACCTGGACTGGACCCTGGGCGGCGAGCCCTTCCTGACCGCGCGCGGCGATCTGTCCGAAGCGCTGGCTGGCGCCATCGCGGCGGAAACGGGCGTCAAGACCGAGCTGTCCACCACCGGCGGCACCTCGGATGGCCGTTTTATCGCCAAGATCTGCCCGCAGGTGATCGAGTTCGGGCCGCCCAATGCCAGCATCCACAAGATCGACGAGCACGTGGAAGTGCGATTTATCGAACCCCTCAAGAACATTTACCGTGGCGTGCTGGAACGCCTGATCGCCTGATCGCCGCGGACCAGAAAAAGACGCTATGGCAACCTCCTCCCCCCTGCTCACCGTGCGCGACCTGCTGCGCTTCGCGGTATCGCGCTTTACCCAGGCCAAGCTGTCCTTTGGCCACGGCAGCGCCAATGCCTATGACGAGGCCGCGTACCTGACGCTGCATACGCTGCACCTGCCGCTGGACACGCTCGACCCGTTCCTCGACGCGCGCCTGCTGCCCGAAGAAGTCGACGCCGTGCTGCAGGTCATCGAGCGCCGCGTGACCGAGCGCGTGCCCGCGGCCTATATCACCAACGAGGCCTTCATGCACGGCCTGCGCTTCTACGTGGACTCGCGCGTGATCGTGCCGCGCAGCTTCGTTGGCGAACTGCTGCATGAAGGGCTGGAACCGTGGGTAGGCGACAGCGCCGAAATCGGCCCGGTGCTGGAGCTGTGCACCGGCTCCGGCTGCCTGCCCATCATCGCCGCGCACGTCTGGCCGAAGGCCCGCATCGATGCGGTCGACATCTCGCCGGATGCGCTGGCCGTGGCTCGCCGCAATGTGGCGGACTACAAGATGGAAGACCGCATCAGCCTGTACGAGGGCGACCTGTACGCACCGCTGCCCGCGGGCGCCAAATACGATGTGATCCTCACCAACCCGCCCTACGTCAACGAAACCTCCATGCAAGCGCTGCCGGCCGAATACCAGGCCGAGCCGCGCATCGCACTGGCTGGCGGCGACGACGGCATGGACGTGGTCCGCCGCATCATCGCCGGCGCCAAGGCGCACCTGAACCCGGGCGGCGCGCTGGTGGTGGAGATTGGCAACGAGCACGCCAATGTGCAGGCCGCGTTCCCCGACCTGGAGATCGTCTGGCTGCCGGTCAGCGCTGGCGATGAGCAGGTGTTCCTGCTGACTTACGAAGCGCTGCCAGGTTGAAGGCTTGCTCAAGACACGGCCGCAGGCTCCTGCGGCCGTCTTTCTTCGCAATGGATACCCGCCGCGACGGCCGGATAGCCCGCTCAGTCCGCTCGGTCCCTCACCATCCCGCCAGCCCCTTCACCACCGCCTCCCTGACCTGCTCCACCACGCTCGCCCGCCAGTCGTCCGCATCCCCATAAAAGGCATGCCACATCGCCTGCCGAATCAGATTCCGCTGGCCTTCATCCGCCTCCGGGTGCAGGTGTAGCCAATGATCGCCACGTAGTGCCTCCAGCACCTCGGTGACAGGCAAGGTGCCGAATTCAAGCGCGATGCCGTTGTATGCCAGCGTGGGCAAAGTCTCCGGCACGGCCACCCAGGCCATGCCGTTGAGATTGGCCGAAGCCGACGAGCCGTCGTAGATCGAAGTGACATTGCCGCCCCAGATGGCGCGCACCCTGCCAATCTCCTCTTCGCGGTCCGGACCCATATAGATAGGCTCGCCATAGCCCCATGGGCCCAGGCCGGTATGCACGTCGATCCAGCGCAGCGCCTCGCGCCCGGCGCCGAAGCGCGCCAGGATGCGGCGCAGCGTGTAATTGCTCCAGGTCGCCTTGTTGCCGCCGAAGAACAGCCCGTGCGGCGCCTGGTACTGGCCGCCGCTCACCGCCGCCTGGTACCAGGGCAAGCCTTTCTCGGCTACCGCCTTCATCAGCGCGGCCTGGTCGGCCTCGGAGGGCGGCCAGTGCTCGGGCAGCAGCATGGGCGCCACCTCGGCGTACGGCGCGTTGTCGGGCAGCGGCTGGGTGAAATCCATGAAATTGCGGTTGAGGTCAACGTTGTCTTCGTTGACCCGGCGCATATGCGAGAAACCGTAGGGATTGACCGCGTGCACCAGCAGCAGCGCCACGCCCGCGCCAGCGCACGCCTGCAGCAGATCCGCGTCGCCCAGCATGGCGACCTGCGCCCCGGAGCCGCAGAAGCCTTCCACCCCGTGCATCCCTGAAGTCACCATGAGCACGCGCCTGGCCTCGGCACCGCCCACCCAGGCGACATCCATGGCGAGTTCCTCGCCGGCGCAGCCGCGCTTGGTGGGATGGGGGAACGCGGTCAGGGTGCCGCCGGCAGCCCGGGCCGCTTCAAGGAATTTCTGCCGGGCTTCGGCATAACTGCGGGAAAAGCTGGTGTGCAAGGACATGACAGCAGATTTCGCGCTTGGCGAGGAGTGGGGGTGCCGCTATTAAACGCCAACTTGGCCGGCATTGCCATCCGAAGCCGCCCGAAGCCGGGCAGCTAGCCTTTGCCGCCCTTCGCGCTCTTGGTGCCCTTCTCGCCCTTGGCCGCATCTGCCGGCACCGCCTCACGCAGCAACAGGGAGCGGAACGCATGCGGATGCATCTGGATGCCCGCCGCGGCGATCTGGGCGGCGGACAGCACCAGGTGACGCGCCAGCCAGTCATGGATGCTGCGCAGGAACCGGCGCTGCTCGACGCGGTTGGATTCCTGGATCACGCGCTCCAGCTTGACGTGCGCGGTGTAGACGTCGAGCAGGTTGATGGTCTTGAGCTTGGGCGGCGTGGTGGCGCTGCGCTCGATGGCGAGAATGCGCTTGACCTGGGCATCCGGCAGTTCGCCGGTTTCAAGGTAGGACTGATACACCGCTTCGAGCGCAGGAAAACGCACGGTGGGTTGCACGCGCGGCACGCCGGCCACCTTTTCCATGCGCAGCACGAGGTAACGGATGGCGGCCGTACGCCGCAGCGCGGCGTCGCTGGCCTTGCCTTGGCGGGCGCCACCCGCCGCGCCGCGGGCACGCGGGGGGGGGGGGGGGGGGCGGCGGGGGGCCCGGGCCGGCGGCCTCGAACTCCTCGTTGTCCGGCGCGGTCGCTTCGGGCACGGGCTGGCCGGCGTCCCGCTCGGTGTAGTCGGGCACCAGGTACAACAGGTCTGGCTCAGCAAGCACGGCCCGCGCGCAGGCCTCGCCAAAGGGGTACTCGTGGCCTTGCCCGTCGCGCAGGATAAAGGCCTGACCGTTGCCGAAGCCGTGGTGCCGCCCACGGCCGACCTGCTGCCGGCAGCGTGTGCCGGGTTCGACAAAATCCTTGCGTACGGGAGTCCAGCTCCCGTCGTTGACTGCGATCATGAATCTGCTTGTGCCTGCCGTGATGAGTGCTGCGAAGTGGCTGATTGCCTGCGGGGCGCCACCGGCGCCTGCCACCCGCCATTGTCCACCATGCGGCGGGCACTAGCGGGCACAACCGCCACGACCGCCTCAACAGGCCGCGCCGCGCCCTACTTCAGCATGAACGACATCGCCGACAGGCAGTTCAGCATGCGCACGGCCGCCTGCACCGAAGCGGCATCGAACGCCAGCGTCACGCCGTCCACGCGCTCCAGCGCGGGCCACTGGCAGAACAGGTCGGCATAGGCCGGGCCCTGGGTTTGCAAGCGGCAGTGGATCGGGCCACTGAGCTTCAGGGGCTGCCCGGCCTGCTCGCGTACGGCTTGCTCGGCTTGCGCGGCAATGGCGTCGCGCGATGCGGCAAGCGACAGCGAGGTGCCGCTGCCTTGCCCGCCGGCTTGCTTGGTCTGCACATAGCGCGCCCAGGGCATCAGCGCTCGGGTCTCGTCCACGAAGACATCGTCGCCGCTGGCCATCAGCACCGGCACACTGAATTCGCCCGCCAGGGCGCCGTAGATCCCGGCCTCGCCCAGTTCCTGGCCGTTGAGCCAGATGCGGGCGAACGCGCTGCTGTTGATGGTGTGGGCGAGGATACCGCGGCTTTGCGCGCGGCCGTGGTAGCCGATCATGAAGACGCCGTCGCAGCCGTGCACCCCGGCCATCATGCCAAGGTAGCGCGGCTTGCCTAGCACCAGGCGCGCGCGCGGGTCGAGCTGGTCCGGCAGCAGGTTGCGAAAGCCGCCGTGGGAATCGTTGACCAGCACTTCGACCGCGCCGCCCGCGAAGGCGCCTTGCACGGCGGCATTGGCTTCGGCCGTCATCCAGGCGCGGGCGCGTTCGTACTCGCCGTTGCCGGCGCGGGTCTGCTCGGGATGGAATACCCCGGCTACGCCTTCGATGTCGGTGGAAATCAGGATCTTCATGGCTTGTGGAGATTCAGTTCGTCGGTGCCGTGCGCAGCAGCCATTGCGGCAGCTCGGGCATCAACTCGCGCAGCGCGACACGCTGGTGCCCATCGCGGCCGCGCACGGTTTCGGCCTGCCACAGCGCATGCAGGATGGCCTGCTCAACGCTGTCGGCGGCGGCATGGAACAGCGTATCGAGCCGGGTTTCGTGCAGCATGGCCAGCGCCGGCATGGGTGCGCCGGCTTGCTGCGGCACGGTGTAGGCGGTGGAAAAAGCGAGCGCGATGTCGCCCGAGCCGTGGCCGAATACCGAGCCGGTACGCGCCAGGCCCGCCCCCGCGCGTAGCGACAGCCGGCGCAGCTGTCGTGCGTCGAGCGGCGCGTCGGTAGCCAGGATCATGATGATCGAGCCCTTCTCCGGCCCTGACTCCGCCGGCGCTTGCGTATGCGCCTGGAGCCGTTCGGCCAGCAAGCCGCCAAGGCGCGCGCCGGCCACGGTGAAGCTGGGCAAGGTGCCGAAGTTCGCCTGCACCAGCACGCCCACATGGTATCCGCCCACCTGGCGGGAGGCCGAGCCGATGCCGCCTTTCAGTCCGAACGACGACATGCCGCGCCCGGCCCCGACCGCGCCCTGCGCGAAATCCACGCTGGCTGCGGCGCAGGCTTGCGCATAATGCGCCTGCTGCACGGCCATCGCCTGTATGTCGTTCAGGTAGCCGTCATTGCACTCGAACACCAGCGGGTTGACCGTTGGCCAGGCGCGCCCGATCTCCGGATTGGCTGCAATGGCCTGCCGGATCTGCGCCTGCGACAGCGCGCCCACGGCAAAGGTGTTGCTCAGCGCGATGGGCGTCTCCAGCACGCCGAGCTCTTCCACCTGCACCAGGCCCACGCTCTTGCCGAAGCCATTGAGCACGGTCGCGGCGGCCGGCACCTTGTCGGTAAACAGGTTGCCGCCGTGCGGCAACACCACCGTCACGCCGGTCTGGCAGGCGCCGTCGGCCAGCGTGCATTGGCCAACCGCCACGCCCGGCACGTCGGTGATGCTGTTGCGCGCGCCGGCTGGCAACGCGCCGATATGCGGCATGGATACGGACATCCGCGTGCGCTCCTTAGCGCCGGTCGATCTTCGGATCCAGCGCGTCGCGCAGGCCGTCGCCCAGCAGGTTGAACGCCAGCACGGTCAGGAAGATGGCCAGGCTGGGGAAAATCGCCACGTGCGGCGCGGTCACCATGTCGGCGCGGGCTTCGTTAAGCATCGCGCCCCACTCCGGCGTGGGCGGCTGCGCGCCCAGGCCCAGGAAGGACAGGCTGGCGGCGGTGATGATCGAGGTGCCGATGCGCATCGAGAAATACACCACGATGGACGAGATGGTGCCCGGCAGGATGTGGCGCATCAGGATGGTGAAGTCGGACGCGCCAATGCTGCGCGCGGCTTCCACATACGTCAGGCGCTTGAGCATCAGCGTATTGCCGCGCACCAGGCGGGCGAACGCCGGGATGCTGAACACCGCCACCGCGAAGATCACGTTGGTCATGCCGTTGCCGAGGATGGCCACGATGCCGATCGCCAGCAGGATGCCGGGGAAGGCGAACAGCACATCGGAGATGCGCATCACGATGCGGTCCCACCAGCCCTCGTAGTAGCCGGCCAGCAGGCCGAGCACGGTGCCCACGATGGCGCCGATGATCACCGAGAAGAAGCCCGCGGCCAGCGAGATGCGGGCACCGGCCAGGATGCGGCTGAAGATGTCGCGTCCGAGCGAATCGACGCCGAACCAGTGCGCGGCGCTGGGGCCCGCATTGAGCGCGTCGTAGTCGAAGAAATTCTCCGGATCGTAAGGCACCAGGTGCGGGGCGAGGACCGCCACCGCCACCAGCAGCAGCACGAACACACCGGCGCCGAGTGCGAGGTGCTGCTTGCGGAATTTGCGCCAGAACTCGGTCCAGGGCGTGCGCACGGCTTCTTGCGTGGCGGCTGTGGCCGGGACGGCGGACTCGCCGTTGGCGGGCGTGGATAGCTGGGTCATGCCGGCCTCACTTACTTATAACGAATGGCGGGGTTGATGACGGTGTACAGCACGTCGACCACCAGGTTGATCAGGATGAACTCAAGCGAGAACAGCAGCACCTCGGCCTGGATGACCGGGTAGTCGCGCATCTCGACCGCGTCCACCAGCAGGCGTCCGAGGCCAGGCCAGTTGAACACCTTTTCCACCACGATCGAGCCGCCCAGCAGGAAGCCGAACTGCAGGCCCATCATGGTCACCACGGGAATCATGGCGTTGCGCAGGCAGTGCTTGGCCACCACCAGGAACTCGCCCACGCCCTTGGCGCGCGCGGTCCGCACGAAATCTTCATTCAGCACCTCGACAAAGGAGGCGCGGGTAAACCGTGCCATCACGGCGGCCACCGCGGCGCCCAGCGTGATCGACGGCAGGATGTAGTGCTTCCAGGTATCGGCGCCGATCGACGGCAGCCAGCCCAACTGCACCGAGAACACCTCCATCAGCAGCATGCCCAGCGCGAAGGCGGGAAACGAAATGCCGGACACCGCTAGCGTCATGCCGAAGCGGTCGGGCCAGCGGTTGCGCCAGACGGCCGAGCTGATCCCGATCACCATGCCGAAGATCACCGCCCACACCATCGAGGCCAGCGTCAGGTACAGGGTCGGCATGAAGCGGTCGCCGATTTCCTCGCTGACGGCACGCTTGGTGCGCAGCGAATTGCCAAACTCCCAGCGCAAGGCGTTCGAGAAGAATTGCACGAACTGCTCGGGCAGCGGCTTGTCCAGGCCGAGATCGCGGCGCACCAGTTCCACCGTGGTCTGGTCGGCCTCGGGGCCAGCCGCGAGCCGGGCGGGATCGCCGGGCAACAGGTGGACGAACAGAAACACCAGCACTGCCACGATCAGCAATGTGGGGATCACGCCCAGGAATCGTTTGAGAAAGTAATTCAGCATGATGCACCGGATGATTAAAGACCGCGGGCCGCCCGCCCTGCCCCCGCGACTGTGGGCAGGCGGCCGTGCACGGCTTGCTGCGCTGTACCGCTAAGCGATGACCGAGCGCGTGGCGCCGCTCTGATGGGACGCGCCACGCGCAAGGCCGATGCGCTTACTGCTTGATGTCGATCTCGTCGAAGCTGAACGAGCCGTCAGGCATCACGTAGGCGCCCGTCAGGCGCTTGCTGCGCGCATACAGCACCTTTTCGGTCACCAGGAACGCCCAGGGCGCATCCTTCCAGATGTGTTCCTGCGCGTCCTTGTACAGACGGGCCTTCTCGCCACGGTCGGTGGTACGCAGGGCGCCGGCGATGTCGGTGTCGACCTGGTCGTTTTTGTAGTACGCGGTGTTCAGCAGCTTGGGCGGCATCGATTCGGAGGCCAGCAGCGGACGCAGCGCCCAGTCGGACTCGCCGGTCGACGACGACCAGCCTACGTAGTACATGCGCACGCCGGCGTCTTCCGGCTTCTGCACGCTCTCCACCTTCTCGACGCGCTGGCCGGCTTCGAGCGCTTGCACGGTCGCCTTGATGCCGACTTGCTGCAACTGCTGCTGCACGAACTGGATCACCTTCTGCGCGGTGGTGTGGTTGTACGCGGACCACAGCGTGGTCTCAAAGCCGTTCGGGTAGCCGGCTTCCTTGAGCAGCGCGCGTGCCTTGGCCGGGTCATACTGCCACGGACCCAGCTTCTCGGCGTAGTCCACGCCCGCGGGCACCACGCCGTCCATCGGCGTAGCGTAACCGGCGAAGGCGACCTTGGCCAGCGCGTCCTTGTTGATGGCGTAGTTGATGGCCTGGCGCACCTTGGGGTCGTTGAACGGCTTGACCATGGTGTTCATGCTCAGGTAGCGCTGGATGATCGAGGGCGAGGCGATCAGGTCCACCTTGGCACTGCCCTTGAGCACCGCTGCCTGTTCGAACGGAATGCTGAAGGCAAAGTCCGCTTCGCCGGTCTGCATGATGGCGGCACGCGTGTTGTTGTCCACCACCGGCTTCCAGGTGATGGTGTCGATCCTGGGGTAGCCGGTCTTCCAGAAGCCGGCGAATTTCTTGCCCTTCAGGTGATCGGGCTGCTTCCACTCGACGAACTCGAACGGGCCGGTACCGACCGGATGGAAGGCGATGTCCTTGCCGTACTTCTGCAGCGCGGCGGGCGAGATCATCACGGCGGACGGGTGGGCCAGCACGTTGATGAACGGCGAGAACGGCTCCTTGAGCGTGACCTTGACGGTGTTGGCGTCGACCACTTCGGTCTTGGCCACGCGGTTGAACAGCGTGTAGCGCTTGAGCTTGTTGGCCGGATTGGTGACGCGGTCGAAGTTGGCTTTGACGGCGGCGGCATCGAAGGTGGTGCCGTCGTGGAACTTCACGTTCTTCTTCAGCTTGATGGTGTACGTCAGGCCATCCTTGCTGGCTTCATAGCTCTCGGCCAGCACGTTGATCAGCTTCATGTCCTTGTCAAAGCCGAACAGGCCTTGGTAGAAGGACTTGGCGGCGGCTTGCGACAGCGTGTCGTTGGCGTCGTACGGGTCGAGCGTGGTGAAGGTGGAGTACACCGCCATCACGGCGTCCTTGGCGGCAAAGGCGGGACCTGCGCCGAGCGCGGCCAGGGCCAGGCCACCGGCGATCAACTTGGAAGGGGCCAAACGGGTCATCATCGATTCTCCTTGGTTTCGTCAGTTCAGTAGGCGCCGCCGATGGCGTGCCTGGCTACAAAATGATGGGATGCGGCGTTGCCGCCGACGGCTACGAGCGGCTGCACCACCGGCTCGTCGCCGAGCGCGCGGATCGGGCTGGGCATTTCGTCCGAGAGCGGCTCGCGCTTGAGGTGGCGGCGCGCCGGATCGGCGATCGGCACCGCCGACATCAGCTTCCTGGTGTACGGGTGCTGCGGGTTTTCAAAAATGGCGCGGCGCGGGCCGATCTCGACGATCTGGCCCAGGTACATCACCGCCACGCGGTGGCTCACGCGCTCCACCACGGCCATATCGTGCGAAATGAAGAGGAACGCAATGCCCATCTCGCGCTGCAGGTCCAGCATCAGGTTGACGATCTGCGCCTGGATGGAAACGTCGAGCGCGGAGACCGATTCGTCAGCGACCACCACCTTCGGGTTCAAGGCGAGCGCACGCGCAATGCAGATGCGCTGGCGCTGGCCGCCCGAGAACTCGTGCGGGTAGCGCGAGGCGTGCGCGGCCGACAGGCCCACCTTTTCCAGCAGCCAGGCCACGCGCTGCTCGGCCTCCTTGCCGCTGGCCACCTTGTGCACCAGCAGCGGCTCCATGATGGAGTAGCCCACCGGCACGCGCGGGTCGAGCGAGGCGAACGGGTCCTGGAAGATGAACTGGATATTGCGGCGCAGGGTCTGCAAGGCGCCGCCGCGCATCTGGCTGATGTCCTGTCCGTTGAACTCGATGGTGCCGCTCTGGCTGTCGACCAGGCGCAGCAGCGAGCGGCCGGTGGTGGACTTGCCGCAGCCGGACTCGCCCACCAGCGCCAGGGTCTCGCCGGGGTAGAGGTCAAAGCTCACGCGCTCGACCGCATGCACGCGGCGCGCGACGCGGCCCAGCAGGCCGCCCGGCACATCGAAGCGGGTCACCAGGTCGCGCACGCGCAGGATCGGCGCGGCGTCCACCGCCACCGTATCCTGCGGCACCGGCGCCACCGGCTCGCCCTGGTCCAGCTGCACCAGCGGGAACTTGGCCGGCCAGTCGGTGCCGCGCATGGCGCCCAGCTTGGGCACCGCGGACAGCAGCGCACGGGTGTAGGGATGCGCGGGCTTGCCGAAGACTTGCTCGGAGGTGCCCTCCTCCACCTTCTCGCCGCGGTACATCACCAGCACGCGGTCGGCCACCTCGGCCACCACGCCCATGTCGTGGGTGATGAAGACCACGGCCATGTCCATCTCGGACTGCAGATTGCGGATCAGTTGCAGGATCTCGGCCTGGATGGTGACGTCGAGCGCCGTGGTGGGCTCGTCGGCGATCAGCAGCGCCGGCTTGCACGACAGCGCCATGGCGATCATCACGCGCTGGCGCATGCCGCCGGAGAGCTGGTGCGGGAAGCGGTCCAGCACGCGGCGCGCCTCGGGAATGCGCACGATCTCCAGCATGCGCAGGGCTTCGGCGCGCGCCTCGGCGCGGCTCTTGCCCTGGTGCAGGCGAATCGATTCGGCAATCTGCTCGCCCACCGGAAATACCGGGTTGAGCGAGGTCATCGGCTCCTGGAAAATCATCGCCACGTCACTGCCGCGCACGCGGCGCATGGCGGCGCCATCGGCGGTGGCGAGATCGAGCACCTGGCCATTGCGCCGTCGCAGCGCCATGCTGCCGCTGGCGATCTTGCCGCCGCCGTGTTCCACCAGGCGCATCAGCGCGAGCGAGGTCACCGACTTGCCCGAGCCCGACTCGCCCACCACGGCCAGCGTCTCGCCACGATCGACGTGGAAAGACAGGTTGCGCACGGCTTGCACCGTGCGCTCCGAGGTGGAGAAGCGCACGGTGAGATCGTTGACGGCTACCACGCGTTGCGCTGGCAGGACGATGGTCGACTGGGAAGAGGATGCAGCCACTGGGCCCCCTTTAGTGCCTAGGTTGATGCTTTGTTGGTGCTTTGCTTGGTGCAGTGCTTGGTGCAGTGCTTGGTGCAGTGCTTGATGCAGTGCTTGATGCTTTGCTTGCCATGCGGATGCCGCTGCCGTACTCGCGCGCGCTCAGCCGTAGATCCACACATTGACCGGCTCGCCCACCCGGGCGAAGCCGCGGTACATGCCTTCGGTATTGAACGGCAGCGTGACGTTGCCTTCGCGGTCCACGGCGATGAGGCCGCCGCGCCCTTCGATGGCAGGCAGCTTTTCCATCACCACGCGGCGTGCGGCTTCTTCCAGCGGCACGCCTGCGTAGCGCATCTGCGCCGCCACGTCGTACGCGGCCACGGTGCGGATGAACATTTCGCCGGTGCCGGTGGCGGACACCGCCGCCACATCGTCGGCAAAGCAGCCGGCGCCGACGATGGGCGTATCGCCCACGCGGCCGACCTGCTTGTTGGTCACGCCGCCGGTGGAAGTCGCGGCGGCCAGGCGCCCCTGCGCATCGAACGCCACCGCGCCAACCGTGCCGAACTTGGTGTCCGGGTCGATGGGTTCCGCGGCCAGCGTGGCGGCGTCGTGGTCCAGCAGGGTCGTGCCGCTGCCTGCGCGGGCGCGTTCCCACTGATCGGTGCGCGCCTGCGTGAAGTAATAGTCCGGCGTCACCAGTTCCAGGCCCTGCGCTTGCGCGAAGGCCTCGGCGCCCTCACCGGCGAACAGCACGTGCTGGCTCTTCTCCATCACCGCGCGCGCGGCCAGCACCGGGTTGCGCAGGTGCTTGACGCAGGCCACCGCGCCGGCGCCCAGCGTGGCGCCGTCCATGATCGCCGCGTCCAGCTCATAGGTGCCGGCGTGGGTCAGCACCGAGCCGCGGCCGGCATTGAACAACGGGCAATCCTCCAGCAGGCGCACGGCCTCGGTGACAGCGTCGAGCGCGCTGCCGCCATCGGCCAGCACGCGCTGGCCGGCTTCAAGCACGGCGCTCAGCGCGGCGGTGTATTCGGCTTGCTTGGCGGGGCTCATGGCGGCACGGGTGATGGTGCCGGCGCCGCCGTGGATAGCAATGACTGGGGTGTTCATGAGGTTCACGATGCGTTCGGGGAAGTCTTTTTGCGGCGTGCCGTGGCGGCCTTGGCGCGGCCTTCGGCTGCTGCGTCGCGGCGTGGTTCGCGCGGTTCGTGCGCATCCCGTCCTTGTCCGGGAGGCGCGCCGTGCAGCCACGGCAGCAGGAAGTCGGTCATCTCGGCGGCGGCCTTGACGGCATGCGCGGCGCGATACGCCACCGCGCCGCACAGCGCCTCGATAAAGGCCAGCACAGCCGCATCCGAATTAGCCGAAAGCTGGCGCCCGGTCTGGGCGTACAGCGCGATATCGGCCAGTGGCGCCAGCGGCGAAGTGGGCCCGTCGGTCAGCGCCAGGATGTGCGCGCCATGCGAGCGTGCACGCTTGGCGATGGCCACGGTGTCATACACATAGCGCGGAAAGCCGATCACGATCAGCAGGTCGCGCGGCTGCAGCTTGAACAACTGGCGCGCCGCGGTGGATGCGCCGCCCGCGCCCGAGACCGAGATCACGGTGCGGCAGGACATATCCAGCCCATGCTGCAACAGCCCTGCCAGGAAGCCGCTGGCGCCAAAGCCCACCACGAAGATGCGCTCCGCTGCCAGGATGGCCTCCACCGCGCGCTCGCAGGTCTCGGCATCGAGCGCGCGCCGCGAGGCTTCGAGGTTGCGCACATCCTCCTCCAGCGACGCGGCAAACACTTCGGCCACCGTGGCGGGACGCGCCAGTTCGGTGCGCAATTTCTCAACTGGTGCAAGCGTTGCCTCGAAACCGCGCACCAATTCGGCGCGGAACTGCGGGAAGCCTTCGAAGCCCAGCGCATGTGCGAAGCGGTTCGCGGTGGCCACCGACACCGCCACGGCATCGGCGAATTCGTCGATGCGCATGGTGGCGGCGCGAAACGGGTTGCCCAGCACGTACTCCGCCATGCGCTGGTGCGCTGGCGTGAGCGTGGGCAAGGCGCGGGCGATGCGCTCCGCGATCGAAGCGCTGCCGTTGCTGCCGTTTTTTCCGGCAGAACCGTGAGTACCGTTACCGTTGGTCATGGCGCGTGCATTGGGTTGGTCGGAGATCCGCGCGGCGGGAAACAACGTTTTCATCCGGCGCGGATCTATGTAAATAAATTTACACGCAAACCCCATGCCATGAAAATAGAGTTTTACCAGGCCAAGGGTTTTCACCTAGGAACATCGAAAACGAAGCCGGCCATGCACCGAGCGTTCCGGGGGCGCCGCCATACGAAGCAGCTACAATGCCGGGTTGCCCCGTGCCATGCCGGGGCCGGTTAGATTTCGAGCTACAAGGGCAACCGCCCCAGACCCGCAGCCTTCTTCAGCCTTTCCCCTCCCGTGATCCGAATCGACCAGCTAGTCCTCCAGCGCGGCACCAAGGTGCTGTTCGACCACACCAGCGTGACGCTGAACCCCGGCGAGCGCGTCGGCCTCGTCGGTGCCAACGGCAGCGGCAAGTCGACCCTGTTCGCCATGCTGCGCGGCGAATTGCAGGCGGACGGCGGCGACGTGGCCATCCCGCCGCAGTGGCGTACAGCCCACGTGGCGCAGGAAACCCCCGCCGTAATGCGCAGTGCGGTGGATTACACGATCGACGGCGATACCCGGCTGCGCGACATCGAAGCGCGCATCGCCGCGGCCCAGGCCAGCGGCGATGGCAGCGCCGAGGGCGATGCCCACGGCGCCTTTGCCGATGCCGACGGCTACACCGCGCCGGCACGCGCGCAGGCCTTGCTGCTGGGGCTGGGCTTTACGCTGGCGCAGGTATCACAGCCGGTAGCCTCGTTCTCCGGCGGCTGGCGCATGCGGCTGAACCTGGCACAGGCGCTGATGTGCCCTTCCGACCTGCTGCTGCTCGATGAGCCCACCAACCACCTGGACCTGGACGCCATCGTCTGGCTGGAAGACTGGCTGGCGCGCTATCCGGGCACGCTGGTGATGATTTCCCATGATCGCGAATTCCTCGATGCGATCTGCAATGTCACCGTGCACATCGAAAACCAGCAGTTGCGCCGCTACGGCGGCAACTACAGCCAGTTCGAGACGCTGCGCCTGCAGCAGATGGCCTTGCAGCAGTCCGCCTACTCGCGCCAGCAAAAGGAAATCGCCCACCTCGAATCCTTCATCACCCGCTTCAAGGCCAAGGCCACCAAGGCACGCCAGGCGCAGAGCCGGGTCAAGGCACTGGAGAAGATGGAGCGGCTGGCGCCGGTGCATATCGCCGCGGGCTTTGCGTTCGAGTTCCGCGAGCCGGATTCGGCGCCCAACCCGATGATGGTGCTCGAAGGCGTGGACTGCGGCTATCCCGCTCCCGCGCCAGACGCGCCGCCCGTGACCATCCTGCACAACCTCACGCTGTCGATCCAGACCGGCCAGCGCATCGGCCTGCTCGGCGCCAACGGCCAGGGCAAATCAACCCTGGTCAAGACGCTGGCCGGCACGCAGCAAGCGCTGTCCGGCACGCTGCGCCAGGGCAAGGGCCTGCAGATCGGCTACTTTGCCCAGCACCAGCTGGAAACGCTGCGCGATCACGAGTCGCCGCTGCAGCACCTGGCCCGGCTCGCGCCGGACACCCGCGAGCAGGAACTGCGCGACTTCCTCGGCAGCTTCAACTTCCGCGGCGAAATGGCCACCGCGTCGATCGAGCCGTTCTCCGGCGGAGAGAAGGCGCGCCTGGCGCTGGCGCTGATCGTCTGGCAAAAGCCCAACCTGTTGCTGCTGGATGAGCCGACCAACCACCTGGACCTCGACACCCGGGAGGCCCTCACCATGGCGCTCGCGCAGTTCGAAGGCACGCTGATCGTGGTCTCCCACGACCGGCACCTGCTGCGCGCCACCACCGATCAGTTCCTGCTGGTGGCCGACGGCACCATCCAGCCCTTCGACGGCGACCTGGACGATTACCGCGACTGGCTGCTCAAGCAAGCCGCGGCCAAGCGCAACGCGGCTACCGCGGCGCACGCGCAGGAAGACGGCGAAGCGCCAGCCACCGCCAACCGCCGCGACCAGCGCCGCGCCGAGGCCGACGAGCGCCAGCGCCTGACGCAATTGCGCAAGCCGCTGGCCAAGGAGCTGGAAAAGGTGGAAAAACGCATGGCCGTGCTGCAGCAGGCCAAGAGCGAGATCGACACCTTCATGGCCGACGAAACCAGCTATGCGGAGGCCAACAAGGCAAAGCTGCTGGAGATGCTCAAGCGCCAGGGCGAGGTCGGTGGCGAACTGGACGCGCTGGAAGAGCGCTGGCTCGAGCTGCAGGAGCAGATCGAGCTGATCGTTTGATCGTGGGAAGGGTGCCGGGGGCCGCAGCCCCCGGGATGCGCGCGCCGGCAGCCGCCAGTGCGCGCCAGGCAGATCAGCGGTAGTTCTTCTCGCGCCGGATCATGCCGACCGCCAGCGTGGCGGACAGGATGAACAGCCAGATCAGCGACCACGCCGGGATCGACAGGCCGAAGATCGGGGGCAGCGGCGTGGTACACATGCCATCCGAGTAGAACACCTGCGGCAGGATCTTGGCCGTGGGCAGCTGGTTGACCCAGTTCTCCAGCGGATCGATGCCACAGCTGGCCTTGGGGTTGAGCAGCAGCGACACGTGATAGCCCGCCACCGCGATGCCGGCCACGCCGGACAACATGCCCAGGCCCTGCCACAGGCTGCGCGTGTTCTGCGCAATGGCGGCCAGCAGCGAGAACAGGCCGATGCCGACGAAGGCAAAGCGCTGCATCACGCAAAGCGGGCAAGGCTGGTAGCCCTCCACATGCTGCAGGTAGAGGGCATAGCCGACCAGGCCGAACGAAATCGCGGCGATCAGCAAAAAGAAACTACGGGAATTGGCTTGCATGGCTCACTAGCGGAAAAAGGCCGGGCGACATGCGCCGGCGCGCAATACGAGGCACATTATTACCGATTTTGCGGACCATGCCCGCCCAATCCGTTGCGATGGGCAAGACGCGGCTTGCGGCGGATTGACGCATGCCAGCGCGCCGACGGCAAGCGGTAGAGCCAATGCTTGCGCAGCGGGCTGTCCGGCGCGACGCCCGGGTGCTCGAAGGTGCCATCCGCCACCATGCCCAGGCGCTCCATCACGGCCCGCGAACGGGCGTTGGGCAACGCAGTGAAGGAGACGATTTCCGCCAGCGCCAGTTGCTCGAAGCCGAAGCGCAGCGCGGCCTGCGCCGCCTCCGAGGCATAGCCCTGCCCCCAGTACGCTCGCGCCAGGCGCCAGCCGATCTCCACGCAGGGCGAAAACGGCAACGCAGCGGCAGGCTCATGCAGGCCCACAAAGCCGATGAAAGCGCCATCGGCCTTGCGCTCCACCGCCCAAAAGCCCCAGCCCCGCTGCGCGATCAGCGCCTGGCAGCGCAGCGCCATGGCGTCGCTGGCAGCGCGCCCCAGCGCAGCGGGGAAACACGCCATCACCACAGGATCGGCATTGAGCGCGGCAAAGGGTGCGAAATCCGCCTCGCGCCACTGCCGCAAGCGCAGCCGCGCGGTTTCCAGCACGACCGGCTCATGGCCAGCCGCGCCTGGCGCCGAAGGGCGTTGATCGGGCATGGTGGCAAGTTCTCCCGGGCCAGCGTCAGCGCGCAGCGGCGCCCTGCTCCGCCCGGCTGCGCTCGTAGGCCTTGAGCGCCCGCGCATCCGCGTGGCTGACAAGCTCGCAGATCAGCAGCGTCTTGCCAGGCAGCGCGGCGCTTTCACGCGCCACGACGGAAACGGTGCCGAGATCGGGCAGGGGCTGCTGAGCGGCCGGCAGAGCGCGGGCAAAGCCCTTGGTGGCGGTGCCCAGCAACGTCGAAGGCTCCTGCTTGAGCTGGTAGCGCGCGGCCAGCGCTTCGGCCTGCAGGCCTTGCACCAGCACACCCGCCGACGTACCCGCGAATACCACTTCATCGCTTTGGAAACCGTCCTGCCCGATAGGCTGCGGCAGCTTGTAGATGGCCGCGCCCAGCCTGGACAGATCCGGCTTGGCGAGCTTCTCGGCGGCCTCGTAAAGCGCGGTGGCGGATTTCGTGGTGTAGGGCGGCTTGCACAGCGCCGCGTCAAAGAACGCCTTGGCAGCATCGGCCGCGGCGGCGGCGCCGGACACCGAGAGCAGCGAGGCGGCGCAGCCGATCGCGGCTAGCGCGCCGGCTTGCCGGCGGACGTTGAACATGCGCATGGATGAACTCCGACTAAAAAATGCTTCGGAATATACCCAAAATTGCGGGAAAAAGGCCAGGAATGGGCTGAAAGCCTCACTCCATATGCCGAACCCGGTCGATCGCCTGCTCCAGCCGCTCCACCGCGATCACTTCCAGGCCCTCGATCTTCTGCTTGGGCGCATTGGCCTTGGGGATCACCGCGATCGAGAAGCCCAGCTTGGCCGCCTCGCGCAAGCGGTCCTGCCCGCGCGGGCTGGGCCGGATCTCACCGGCCAGGCCGATTTCGCCGAACACCACCAGGCCGCGTGGCAGCGGCTTGTTGCGCATGGAGGAGTGAATGGCCAGCAGCACCGCCAGGTCGGCCGCCGGCTCGGTGATCTTGACCCCGCCCACGGCGTTGAGGAAGACGTCCTGGTCGAAACAGGCAATGCCGGCATGGCGGTGCAGCACCGCCAGCAGCATGGCCAGGCGGTTCTGCTCCAGGCCCACCGCCAGGCGCCGCGGGTTCGGCACGTTCGCGGTATCGACCAGCGCCTGCACCTCCACCAGCAGCGGGCGCGTGCCCTCCTGCGTCACCAGCACGCAGGAGCCGGGCACCACCTGCTCATGCTGCGACAGGAACAGTGCGGACGGGTTGCTCACCCCGCGCAGGCCGCGCTCGGTCATGGCGAACACGCCCAGCTCGTTGACCGCGCCAAAACGGTTCTTGAAGGCCCGGATCAGGCGGTGCGAGGAGTGCGTGTCACCCTCGAAATACAGCACGGTATCGACGATGTGCTCCAGCACGCGCGGGCCGGCCAGGCTGCCATCCTTGGTCACGTGGCCGACCAGGATGATGGTGGTGCCGGTGCTCTTGGCGATCCGGGTCAGCTGGGCCGCGCACTCGCGCACCTGGGCGACCGAGCCTGGGGCCGAGGTCAGCGCATCCGAGAACAAGGTCTGGATCGAATCGATTACCGCGACCTCGGGCTTTTCCACCTCCAGCGTGGCCTGGATCTTCTCGAGCTGGATCTCGGCCAGCAGCGCCAGGTGCGGGCTGTCCACGCCCAGGCGCTGCGCGCGCAGTGCGATCTGCGCGCCGGACTCCTCGCCGCTGACGTACAGCACGCGGCGCTGCGCGGACAGGTTCGCCAGGGCTTGCAGCAGCAAGGTGGACTTGCCGATGCCGGGATCGCCGCCGATCAACACCACCCCGCCCGACACCAGGCCGCCGCCGAGCACGCGGTCGAACTCCTCGATGCCGCTGGAAAAGCGCGGCACGTCGGCAGCGTCGATCTCGGACAGGCGCTGCACCATGGCCGAGGCCGCCAGCGGCTGGAAGCGCTTGGTCGAAGGGGTTTCCGCCACGCTCTCCACCAGCGTGTTCCATTGCTGGCACTGCGGGCACTGGCCTTGCCAGCGTGGCGAGGTGCCGCCGCACTCGGTGCAGGTATAGACGTTCTTGGGCTTGGCCAACTGAGGTCCTAGGGGATGCTGAAGAGGATGCGCAAGGCAATGCGCGGGGGCCCGGGATCGGTCGCCTGGGCCGGGACGAAGGCCCCGGCCCCTGCCCGCATGGCCGCTCAGGCCAGCGCAGACTGCTCTGGCGTGGTCAGGGTCGCCACAGTGACGGGCACCCGGGGCGCCAGCGCGCACATCAGTTCGTAGCCCACGGTGCCGCTGGCCACGGCGACGTCGTCGATCGGCAAGCCCTGGCCCCACAGGGTCACGGCGCTGCCCACCTTGGCCCTCGGGCAAGGCGTCAGGTCGACACAGATCATGTCCATGGAGACCCGGCCCACCAAACGGGTGCGCACGCCGTCGACCAGCACCGGCGCGGGCTTGTCGCCCCAGCCTGCCGCATGGCGCGGATAGCCGTCGGCATAGCCGCAGGCCACCACGCCGATGCGCATCGGCCGCTCGGCCGTGAACAGAGAGCCATAGCCGACGGTATCGCCCGGCTGCAGGTCCTGCACCGAAATCAGCTCGCTGTGCAGCGACATGGCCGGCTGCAGCCCAAAGCTGGCCACATCGGCCGCGACGCCCGTGGGCGAGGCACCGTACAGCACCACCCCGGGACGGACCCAGGCGCGATGGGCCTGGGGATGCCACAGCGTGGCGGCCGAGTTGGACAAGCTGGCCTCGCCCGGCAGGTTGGCGGTGGTGGCGTCGAAGACTTCCAGCTGGTGCGCGATGCCGCGCGCGCTGTCGGCATCCGAGAAATGGGTCATGTGAACAATACTGCCCACGCACGGCAGGGTCCGCGCACGCTCCCAGGCTGTGCGGTACTGCTCCGGGCGGAAGCCCAGCCGGTTCATGCCGGTGTTGAGCTTGAGCTGGATGCCCAGCGGCCCCTTGGGACGCGCCACTTCCAGCATGCGCAGTTGCTCCTCGCAATGCACCGCGGTGGTGAGGCGGTACTGCTCCAGCAAGGGCACGTCCTGCGGCTGGAAGAAACCCTCTAGCAGCAGGATCGGGCCTTGCCAGCCCAACTCGCGCAGCAGCACGGCTTCGTTCAGGTCGAGCAGGCCAAAGCCGTCCGCGGCGCGCAGGCCGGCGAATGCCCGGCGGATGCCGTGGCCATAGGCGTTGGCCTTGATCACAGCCCAGACGCGCGACTGGGGTGCGCAACGGCGCACTACGTCCAGGTTGTTGGCCAGGGCCGGTTGATGAATGACGGCGTGAATGGGTCTTGGCATGAGATCGCTTCTAGTGCTTTTTACTGCGGCTTTTACTACGGCTTTACTGCGGCTTTTTGTTGCTTCCAGTGGCTTGCGGCGCGGCGGCGCGACGGGGATCCTGGCAGCCTGGCCGGATCACTTCCGCCGCGTGGATGCACCATATCCGGGAAGACCCGGTACGCGCAGCGCTTCGCACAGACGTTATTTGAACACATTAGGGCAAACATTTAGGGAATCGCTGCGCGCTTGCGCTGTCCAACCGGCGGCCCGTGGAAGCTCGGAATCGCCTTCTTTTCGTGTTATAAAGCCGGACGTTCCGGCCATGTTTTAAAAGTGATGCAATATGTCGAACACGGTCAGGCAAGCTGCGCAGCGATCCCACGGCTGGCCCGGGCATCACTTGGACAACGACGCGGGCCCAGGTTCCCTACAGGCAACAACAGCACCCAGCGGCGCGCTGCTGCCTGGCATGTACGGTGATAGCGATGGAGATAGAGTCCAAAGTATGAAGAAGGGTTTTTATACCATCATGGCCGCGCAGTTCTTCTCATCGCTGGCCGACAATGCGCTCCTCATCGCCGCTATCGCCCTTCTGACCGAGCTGCACTCTCCACAGTGGATGACGCCGCTGCTCAAATTGTTCTTCGTACTGTCCTACGTCGTGCTGGCTGCCTTCGTGGGCGCCTTCGCCGACTCGATGCCCAAGGGCAAGGTGATGTTCATCACCAACACCATCAAGATAGCGGGGTGCGCCATCATGATGTTCGGGTTGCACCCGCTGCTGGCCTACGGCATCGTCGGGTTCGGCGCTGCGGCGTACTCGCCCGCCAAGTACGGCATTCTCACCGAGCTGCTGCCGCCCGAGAGACTGGTCGCCGCCAATGGCTGGATCGAAGGCCTGACGGTGTGCTCGATCATCCTGGGCACGGTGGTGGGCGGGGCACTGATCTCGGTGCATATCTCGCAACTTCTGCTCGGCATCGACGTGCCCTACGTCGACACAGGCATCACCACCCCGGCCGAGGCGGCCATGGTGGTGATCATGATGTTCTACGTGATCGCAGCCGTATTCAACCTGTTCATCCCCGAGACGGGCGCCCGCTACCCGCAGCAGGAAAAGAACCCGATCAAGCTCATCGCCGAGTTCGCTGATTGCTTTACCGCCCTGTGGCGCGACAAGCTCGGCCAGATCTCGCTGGCCGTGACCACGCTGTTCTGGGGTGCCGGCGCCACCTTGCAGTTCATCGTGCTGAAATGGGCGGAAAAATCGCTCGGCCTGAACCTGTCGCAAGGCGCCCTGCTGCAAGCGGTGGTGGCGGTGGGCGTGGCGGTAGGCGCGATCATGGCGGCCATGCGCATCCCCTTGCGCAAGTCGCTGTCGGTGCTGCCGTTTGGCGTGGCGATGGGCGTGGTGGTGATGCTGATGGCCTTCTACACCAAGCACAGCCTGCCCGAGATTTCGCTGGATGTGCTCGGCATGCACATGCCGCTGTACATGGCGATCGCCTACGTCTTCCTGATGCTGGTGGGTGGCATGTCCGGCTACTTCGTGGTGCCGATGAACGCGCTGCTGCAACACCGCGGGCACGTCCTGCTGTCGGCCGGCCATTCGATTGCCGTGCAGAACTTCAACGAGAACGTCTCGGTGCTGCTGATGCTGTGCCTGTACGCGCTGCTGATCAAGCTCAATGTGCCGATCGGCATTGTCATCGTGGCCTTTGGCATCTTCGTGTGCGCCACCATGCTGCTGGTGATGCGCCAGCACCGCTACAACGTGCGCAACTTCAATTCGCTCGCCATGATCGGCGAGGACAAGCACCACTAAGCGTCGCTTGCGCCACGGGCCGGTTCAGCCCACCGGCCTGGCGATGCGCTCGCGCGCCCGCTCCTCCCATCCCGGCGGCACCACAAACCCGCGGGTACGTTCGCGCCACACGCCGGGCTGCCCCGCCGGCTCTACCTCGCACAACATCACCGGTGCTTCCCGGCGCCAGTTCTTCTCGTGATGCGTCTCCGCAAAACGCAGCGCCAGTGCCTCATGAATCGCCTCGGCGGTTTCCGTATGCGCTTGCGCCACCCTGGCCGGGGCCATCCACGCCGAGCGCGGCAGCCGGTACCAGCGCGAGCCTTCGCGCTTGCCAGCCCAGGCCAGCCAGTCCGGCAAGGTGGACCACCATCCGTGCAGGTGATCCGGCGCGATACCCAGGCTGCCGATGGACTGCGGCACCACGCCGTCCCGGTAGAACAGCCAGCCGAGCAGGTAGACCTCGCTGCGGTCGACAGGGCGGCCCAGCAGCGCCAAGGCCTCGGGGGTGCGTGACAGCGGCAGTTGCCTGCGCACGATATGATCCAGCTTGTCGCCCAGGCGGTCCACCAGGTTGGGGCCGACGAAGCAATGGCGGTCCAGCATGGCAGCGCCGGGCCCGCCGCCGCGCGGTGCGCCGTGCGTCGCAGGCTCGACCAGAAGGTAGAACTTGGCCGCCATCTCCCAGTGCACGGTGGCGCCGCTGGCCACGTCGCGCCAGACAAAATCGAGCTCGCCCAGCGTTTGCACGCCATGCTCGCCGGCACGGCGCACCGGCAGGTTCGCCGCAAGCAGCTCCAGCCCCTCGGCGTGTTCCAGCGTGAATTGCAGCAGGCGCTCCGCATGCCGGCCCAGCCGCAGGCTGGGCGCGGGCGACGGGCCGCGCACGCGCTGCTGCTCCAGGCCTGCGGCAAGTTCGGCGATGGTGGGGGGCAGCGCGGCGGGGTCGGCAGCGGGCAGCCAACGCTGCCAGGCGGCCAGCGCCCCTTCCGGCCAGCGCGCGAGCGCCGCTGGCGAATGCCCGGGGGCGTTGCCATTGATGATGGCGTTGCCTGCGTCGTCCGTCGGCAGGAATGCCAGCAGCGGAGGCGACAGCGAGCACCAGGCGAGCTCGCGCAGGCGCTGCGAGACGGCATGGCGCCAGAGCGGCGCCATCTCGATGGCGCCGCCGGGGCTCAGCGCGAACTCAGGCCTTGGCTCCCGCACGGGCATGTACCTCGCGGGCCAGGCACAGGTCCTCCCAGGCACGCGCCTTGTCGGACAAGGTGCGCAACAGGTAGGCCGGGTGATAGGTCACCACCACCGGAATGCCTTCGTAGCTATGGACGGTGCCACGCAGCTTGCCGATCGGCGTAGTGGTGCGCAGCAGGGACTGGGCAGCAAAGCGTCCCAGCACCACGATCAGCTTGGGCTGGATCAGCGCGATCTGCCGGCGCAGGTAAGGCTCGCACTGGGCGACCTCCTCCGGCTCGGGATTGCGGTTGCCGGGCGGGCGGCACTTCAGCACGTTGGCGATGAACACGTTGCGCCCGCGCGCCAGGCCGACCGCCGCCAGCATATTGTCGAGCAGCTTGCCGGCCTGGCCCACGAAGGGCTCGCCTTGCAGGTCCTCGTTTTCTCCCGGGGCTTCGCCGACCAGCATCCATTCGGCCTGGCGGTCGCCCACGCCGAACACGGTCTGGGTGCGGCCATCGCACAACTGGCAATCGGTGCAGCCGGAGACCCGCTGCGCAAGCGCGGCCCAGTCCAGGCGCGCAATCACGGCTTCGCGCGTGCCGGTATCTGCCACCGCCACCGCCACCGCAGGCTCAAGCGGCATGCGCGCGACGGCGGCTTCGGCCATGGCCGGCACTCCCGCTTCCATATCGGCTTGTGCCGACCATGCGCGAGGCACTGCTTCGGCCTGCGCTTCGGGCTGGGCTTCGTCCGCGCCAGCGTCGGCAACGGCGGCGAGCGTCACGGCGGCCTGGGCCGCTTCGCGCGAGGCCGCGTCGTCATTGACGGCGGGATCTTCCGCGCTCGGGTCGGCGAGCGCCGCGATGGCGGATGGCTCGACCGCCTCCGGCAAGGCTGGCGCGCGGCGCAGCACCCATTCATCGGCAATGCCGAGCACTTCGAGGAACCTGGCGCGGCGGCTCATGGCACGGCCTCCGTGGGTGCCCACGCGCGGCGCAGCACAAGCGCATCCTCGCGCGTCTGGCCGGCTGCGGGGTAATAGCCCTTGCGCCGGCCGATCTCGGCAAAGCCGGCCTCCCGGTACAGCTCGATGGCGCCCACATTGGAGGGCCGCACTTCGAGCAGCATGGTGTGCAGATGAAGCGCGTGCGAGGTAGCCATCGCGGCGGCCAGCAGCAGCCGGCCAAGGCCGCCGCGCTGGCGCGCCGGGTCCACGGTGATATTGAGCAGGTGCATCTCGTCGACAACCGGCATCAGCACCGTGTAGGCGACCAGCACGCCCCCGTTATCCCGCAAGGTCAGGCCGATGTGCCCGGCCTTGACGGAATTCTCGAAATTGGCACGGGTCCATGGGTGGGTGTAGGCCCGGGCTTCGATCTGCGCCACGGCTTGCACATCCAGCGCCGTCATGCGGCCAATGCTCCAGCCCGCCGGCACGCCTGGCATCACCGGCACCTCGGGCCATGCGTAGCCGTTGCCGCACGCTGCATGCGTGCCCTGGCCGGGATTGGCCGAGCCGGCGTCCGGTGGCGGGTTGCGCTCCACGCTCACGGCTGGTCTCCCGCCGCTGTCGCCGCGCGCTGCGCCGCCACGGCCTGGCGCTCGGCGATGGTCTGGGCCACCTTGTCGCGCAGATAGATCGGCATGGCGTCGCACGGCGCAACGGTTTCATTGCGGGCCAGCGCGCGCAAGGCAATCGACACCAAGGCCGGCGCGGCGGGCAAGGCCTCGGGCACGCTGCGCAGCGCCAGCGCCGTGGCCGTGAGGCGCTCGCCAAACACGGCAGCGGCACTGCCCGCGAGCCAGAACGGCCCGGCGGGCAGGCTGACGGCCTCCGGCGGGCACACCTGCATGTCGGTCGCCGCCTGCCACGCCTGCGCGGCGCCGTCCCAGCGGAACGCGCCTGCGTAGGCTTCGTCCATGCGTGCGTCCAGCGCTACCAGCACGGATACGTCGGGCGGCAGCGCCGGCACCCCTTGCCCGCCCAGGCGCACGCGTTCGGCGCAAGCCATCAGCGAATTGACGGGAATCACGGGCAGATCGGCGCCAAAGGCCAGGCCCTGGGCCACGCCGCAGGCGGTGCGCAAGCCCGTGAAGGAACCCGGCCCGGCGCCAAAGGCGATGGCGACACAGTCCGACAGGGCAATGCCGGCTTCGGCCAGCAACTCGCCGGCGGCCGGCAGCACGCGGGAAGACGAGCGCGGGCCGGTGTGTTCATGACGAACCAGGCACTCCAGGGCGCCGCCATCGGCAATGCGCCCGAGCGCGACGGAACACCACTCGGTGGAGGTTTCAAGTGCAAGAATCCAGGACATGGCGAGATTGTATCCGGAGCAGCCTCAAAAGCTGAACTGGCGCGCGGCGCGCCCGCCCCGGGGTGCGCCGGACTGAAGCGTTCTTCGGTTTCTTCCGGCTCAAACGCGCGATGACGGGCGCTATCATCGCGGCTACCGGGTTTTTCCCGAACACCGAACCCGCAACGCATCCCCCTATCCAGCCAGGAGAACCCCATGAGCGACCTGCAGGCACGCTTTGCCCAAGCCCAGATCGACGCCAAGCAACTGACCGAGCGCCCCAGCAACATGACCCTGCTGCGCCTCTACGCGCTGTTCAAGCAAGGCAGCGAGGGCGACGCCCATGGCGACAAGCCGGGCATGACCGACTTCGTCGGCCGCTACAAGTTCGAAGCCTGGGAAACGCTCAAGGGCACCGCGCAGGAAGACGCGCAGGAAAAATACATCGCGCTGGTGGAAGACCTGCGCAGCGGCGCCACCGCCTGAAGCCATATCGCCAGCTGGGTTAGCCGGCTCGCGGCCGGCTAACCCTTTCAGGCCTCGGCCAGCGGCCTTGGCCGTATCCGCCAGGCCGCCAGGATGGCGGTGGCAATGACGAGGCCAACCGCCAGGAAGGTCTCGTCGAAGGCGCGAATGCGCGCGGCCGGGTCGCCGTCGGTACCGAGCACCGCGCCCTGCGCCGCCAGCCGCCATTGCAGGCCGACGCCGGCCAGGCTTACCCCGATCGCACCCCCCAGCTGCCGGATGAAGTTGATGCAACTGGAACCCTGCGCAATCAGCGAATAATCCACGCCCCGCATCGAGCCCAGCGTCAGCGACGGCAGGATGCAGCCAAGCCCGATCCGCCCCAGCACCGCAAACCCCACCAGCAGCAGGTAAGGCGTGGCCTGGGACCCCATCGCCATCAGCAGGAACGAAGCCGACAGCAGCGCGAGCCCGAACGACACCTGCAGGTGTGGCGAGACGCGATGGGTCAGCCGCCCCGCCGCGGCAATGGTCAGGGCCAGCGCGATGCCGGCCGGCAGCAGCACCAGCCCGGCGCGCGACGGCGTATAGGCCAGCGCCATCTGCATGTAGACAGGCAGCAGGTAGGTCGATCCGAACAGCCCCGCGCCGTAGATGAAAGCCACCACCGCCCCGGCCGAAAACTGCCGGTAGCTGTACAGGCGCATGTTCATCAGCGGGTTCTCCGCGCGCAACTGCCACAGCACGAACACCACCAGCATCAGCACGCCAAAGGCTGCCAGCGCCGTGCCGGCAGGCACGCTCTCGCGCATCTGCACCAGCCCGTTGAGCAGGCTCACGGTGGCAATGCCGGCCAGGCCCAGGCCCTGCCAGTCGAGCGGCTTGCGCTCGCCCATCATGGCCGAGTCCACCGCCATGAAGCGGCGCGCCATCCACAGCCCGATCAGCGTCAGCGGTACCACCACGAAGAAGATCGAGCGCCAGCCGTAGGCCTCCACCAGGAAGCCGCCCACGCTGGGGCCGAGCGCCGGCGCCAGCACCACCCCAAAGCCGAACATGCTGACCGCCTTGCCCTGCTCGCGCTCCTCGAACACCCGCAGGATCAGGATATTGGGCAGCGGCTGCAGGATCCCCGCCGCAATGCCCTCGGCCACCCGCATGGCGATCATCACGCCATAGGTGGGCGAGAATCCGCCGACCAGCCCGCCCATGCCCAGCAGCAGCAAGCTGCCAATGAACGTGCGGCGCAAGCCGTAGCGGTTAAGCAGCCACGGCGTGAGCAGCATCGACAGCGTCATGGCAATCATGAAGCTGGCCGCCACCCATTGCGCGCTGTCCTGCCCCAGCACGAAATGCCGGCTCAGGTCGGGAATGGCCACGTTGACGATGGTCGACGATACGATCGAGGAGACCGTGCCCAGCATCAGCGTCAGCAGCACCAGCCAACGCAGCTGGCTGCCGTAGCGTGCCCGCAGCGATTCCCGGGTCGGGCCGCCCGGCTGCCTGCCGGCGGCAGGCGACGAGGGCCGCTCGCTCACCCCAGCCGTCCGAGGGCGGCCAGTTCGCGGATCTTGCGCACGGTGTCGAGGTCAGCCTCGTGATAAGCCGATTTGACGATTTCGGCGAAACGGTCATCGCCGCTGTCGTCCACCGCAGGCATGGTGGTTTCGTAGACAAAGCGCAGCAGCAAGGCGCCCGGGCCCGGCGTCTCGATCGCCATGGTCAGGGTGCCGCCGGCGTGCTCGTCGGTGGGGGCGGTCTCATAGCGCACGACACGGCGCGGCTCGAAGACAACGCGGTCGCGAATCGTGGCCTTGCCGAAATGCAGCTTGCGCTCGACCCAGTCGTCGCCCCGCTCCACGATCTCCGCACGGTCCAGCCCAATGACAAACAGCTCGGGCTCGGCACTGCGCAGCACCAGCCCTTGCCAGAGTTGCTCCGGCGTGAGCGTGTCCAACTGGATATTCTGTGGATCGTTGATCTCCACCAAGTGCTCGAAACGCAACTTAACTCTCCCGATCTATGGTTAGCCGATATTATGAAGGTCTGTGCCAAGGTCCGCAGCAAAACTTCCCGGAGCCCGCCCATGAGCGCCCTGCCGTCTCCCGATACCCGAACCGATGTCCTTTGCGCCATCGATCCGCTGCAGGTACTGGTCTACGCCGACTCGTTATCGTGGGGCATCGTGCCTGGCACACGGCAGCGCCTGCCCTGGCCGGTGCGCTGGCCCGGCCGGCTGGAACTCGCCCTGAACGGCGGGATCGGCAGCAGGCAGCGCCCCGTGCGGATACTGGAAGACTGCCTCAACGGCCGCCGCACGGTCTGGGACGATCCCTTCAAGCCGGGCCGCAACGGCATCCAGGGCCTGGCACAGCGCATGGAGATGCACGCGCCACTGGCGCTGGTGATCCTGATGCTCGGCAGCAACGATTTCCAGTCCATGCACCCGCATAACGCCTGGCACGCCGCGCAAGGCGTCGGCGCCCTGCTCGACACCATCCGCGGCGCGCCCATTGAGCCCGGCATGCCCGTGCCGCCGGTGCTGGTGCTGGTGCCCCCGCCCATCACCACGCCGCGCGGGCCGCTGGCGCCGAAGTTTGCCGGCGGCGAGCACAAATGCGTGGGGCTGGCGCAAGCCTTCCAGGAAATATGCCGCGCGCGCGGCTGCGCCTGGTTCGACACCGGCACGGTAATCCATAGCAGCGAAGTCGACGGCGTACACCTGGACGCCGCCAACCACGTCGCGCTGGGCGATGCGCTGGCACCCATGGTCAATGCACTGCTGGCGCCAATGCGCGCCTGAGGCCCGCCGGGGACCGCTTTCAGCCTTACGCATCACAGGCGCCGAGTAGAACACTCCTGACAGTACGTGTCAGGAGTGCCGGCGCACAATCCTGACCTTCGGGCGGAGTGCTTCCATACGGGCCGCGCCCCCATTCCAAGCAGGGGACTGCGATGCAATTGCTGATCAATATCGACGTCGACGACCTCGCGCACGGCATCGGCTTCTACCAGCACGGCCTTGGCCTGCGCCTGGCGCGCAAGCTGTTCGACGGCTCCGTGGCGGAAATGCTGGGCGGCGGCGCGCCGATCTACCTGCTGGCCAAGGCGCCGGGCACCAGGCCAAGCGCGCGCGCCGACAGCCGCCGCGGCGATCGCCGGCACCGGACGCCGGTGCACCTCGATTTTGTGGTGGCGGACCTGGAAAGCGCGGTGGAACGTGCGCTGGAAGCCGGCGCCGAACTGGAGGACTGGCCGCAGGATTTTGCCTGGGGGCGGCAGGCGAAGCTGTCCGACCCTTTTGGCCATGGGCTCTGCTTTACCGAGTGGAAGGGTGAAGGTTATGGCGCCACCGAAGCGGGAAAGGAAACCAGGGAGCCGGCGCTGCAGGATCGATAGCGCCATAGCCCGGCCGTGCCCGCGCGGCCGGGCCAAAGGAAGTACGCCGGCTGGCGGCGCGAGGCCATCCCCAAAAGTGGATATGCAAGCGCGGTTTGCTTCGTTGGTGGCGCGACAACCTTGTTTTATCGTCTCTCGGGTGCAACTTCGAGAAGACAACGCGGCATGTCCAACTTCGACCCGGACCTGAACGATCCCTTCGTCGCCCGCGCGGTGGTGCTGCGCGAGACCTTCCATACCGATGCCGTCGCCCGCGACAAGGCTGGCGGCCGGCCTACCGAACAAATCCGCTGGCTCAAGGAAAGCGGCCTGCTTTCAGCGGGCATTCCCGCGGTGTACGGCGGGGGCGGTGCATCTTGGCTTTCACTGCTGCGGGTCGTGCGTGAATTCGCGCGTACCGATGGCTCGCTGGCCCACCTCTTCGGCTACCACCATCTGCCCGTGCACGCCGTGCAGGCGCGCGGCACGCCGGCACAGCAGGAACGCTGGCTGCGCGCCGCCGCCAGGGCGCAATGGCTGTGGAGCAACTCGGGCAATGCGCTGTCGAAGACGTCCAGTGCGCAGCGCGCCCCCGGCAACAATGGCTGGGTGGTCACCGGATTCCGGCCCTTCTCCAGCGGCAGCCATGTGGCGGACGTGATCCAGCTGGCATGGGAGAACGCGCTGGGCCAACGCCTGATGGGCGTGGTGCCGGCCGATCGCGCGGGCATCGTGATCGAGGATGACTGGGATGGCATCGGCCAGCGCCAGACCGGCAGCGGCACCGTAACGTTCAACGGCGTGCTGGTGCGCGACGATGAACTGCTTGGCAAGCCCGACGATCCGCTCACCCCTTTCGCATCGCTGACCACGCTGCTGCAGCAAAGCGTGCTGCTCAACGTGTTTGTGGGCACGGCGCAGGGCGCGCTCGACGAAGGCCGCGCCTATACCGCCACGCAATCGCGCCCATGGATCCACTCGGGCGTGGAGCGCCATGTCGATGATCCGTGGGTCCAGCGCAAATACGGCGAGCTCGCCATCCGCACCTTGGCGGCAACCGAGCTGGCCGACCAGGCGGCGCGCAGCCTGGATGCCATCTATGGCTACGGACAGGCGCTGACGCTGGAGCAGCGCGGGCCCGTAGCCATCGCGCTGGCCACCGCCAACCTGTACGCCGGGGAAACCGGCCTGGCCGTATCGAACGAGATCTTCGAGGTGATGGGCGCGCGTTCTGCCACCACCGCCAATGGCTTCGACCGCTTCTGGCGCAACGTGCGCACCCACACGCTGCACAACCCGGCCGAGTACAAGAAACGCACGGTGGGCACGTGGTTGCTTACGGGCGAGTTCCCCTCGCCTGCCATCTATCGCTGAGACAGACCCATCATGACCGCCAACGTCGCCTTTCTTCACGCGCAGGCCGAACCAGCGCCCGCGCTGTTCGAGCCGGACACCAGCAACCCCTTCATCGCCCGCGCGGTCTCGCTGCGCGAGCGCTTTGCCGAAGACGCCATCGCCCGCGACCAGGCCGGCGGGAAACCCGCGGAGCAGATTCGCTTGCTCAAGGAACACGGCCTGCTTGCGCTGCTGCTGCCGCGCGAAGTCGGCGGCCAGGGCGAAACCTGGTCGACCGTGCTGCGCATGACGCGCCTGTTCGCGCAGGTGGACGGCTCGCTCGGCCATCTGTTCGGCTATCACTACAGCAGCCTGCTGAGCCCGCGCTTGCGCAACGCGCCGCAGAAAGCCGCCAGCCTTTGGCGCCGCTCGGCTGAAGGCAACTGGTTCTGGGGCAACACGGCGAACAGCTTTTCCAGGAGCCTGTCTGGACGGCGCGATGGCGAGTGGTTCGTGCTGGACGGCTACCGTCCCTTCACCTCCGGCTCGCACGTGGCCGACTTCCTGGCGATTGCCTGGGAAGACGCAGACGGCGGCGAACGCCGCTTTGCCGCGATTCCCGCGGACCGCGCAGGCATCGTGATCGAGGACGACTGGGATGGCATCGGCCAGCGCCAGACCGGCAGCGGCCGCGTCACCTATCAGGGCGTGCGCGTGCACGAGAGCGAAGTGCTCGGGCAGCCGGTGCCGTTGAACCCCACCGGCGCGCCGGCCGAGCCCTACCGCACGGTCACGCCGCTGCAGCAGCAAAGCGTGCTGCTCAATGTGTTTATTGGCACGGCCCAAGGTGCGCTGCGCGCCGGGCGTGAGTACACGGTGCATCAGTCGCGCCCGTGGATCCACTCAGGCGTGGAGCGCCATGTGGACGACCCGTGGGTGCGCCGGCAATACGGCGAGCTCTGGGTCAAGACCCAGGCAGCCACCGCGCTGGCCGACCGCGCGCTGCTTGCGCTCGACAGCGTGATCGCACGCGGCGAAGCGCTCAGCGCCGAGGAGCGCGGCGAAGCGGCCGTGGCCATTGCGGCGGCCAACGTGCTGGCCGGCGAGGTCGCGCTGCAGGTCTGCAGCGAGATCTTCGAGGTCACGGGCGCGCGCTCGGCGGTGCGCAAGACCGGCCTGGACCGCTTCTGGCGCAACGTGCGCATCCATACCTTGCACAACCCGTCCGAGTACAAGACCCGCAATGTCGGCCGCTGGGTGCTGGGCGAAGGCCATCCGGAACCGGGGACCTACCAATGAGTGCATCGAACGGGGCGCGCCAGCGCCAGCTCCACCTCAACATCAACATCCTGCACTCGGGCTTTGTGCCCTCGGCCTGGCGGCTGCCTGACAGCGATCCCGCCGCCTTTACCGACGTGCGCCACTACATCCGCGTGGCGCAGATCGCTGAAGCCGGCAAGCTCGACGCGGTGTTCCTGGCGGACAACGCCGCGATCGTCGACCAGATTCATTTCCGACCGATCCCGGCGCTGGAACCCACGGTGCTGCTGGCCAGCATCGCGGCGGCGACCACGCATATCGGCCTGATCGGCACGGCGTCCACCAGCTACAACGAGCCCTACAACATCGCGCGGCGCTTCGCCACGCTAGACCATGTCAGCGCGGGGCGCGCCGGCTGGAACGTGGTCACCACGGCCGATGTGCCGTCGGCGCGCAATTTCGGGCGCGATGCGGCGCCGGACCATGCGCAGCGCTATGCGCGGGCGGCCGAATTCACGT
Organism: Cupriavidus sp. MPR-AND1C; assembly: GCF_058809705.1. Classification (NCBI taxonomy): domain Bacteria; kingdom Pseudomonadati; phylum Pseudomonadota; class Betaproteobacteria; order Burkholderiales; family Burkholderiaceae; genus Cupriavidus; species Cupriavidus sp. MPR-AND1C. Next base: position 197,242 of record NZ_JBXASU010000004.1, read on the forward strand.
CCGTCGTCAAGGCCCTGTGGGACAGCTGGGAGGACGACGCCTTTATCGGCGACAAGGCATCGGGCCGCTTCGTCGACACCGCCAAGGTGCAGCCGATCGCGCACCGTGGCGAGCATTTCAGCGTCCAGGGGCCACTTAACCTGCCGCGCTCTGCGCAAGGCCATCCGGTGGTGGTGCAGGCCGGCGGCTCCGCCGACGGGCGCGAGCTGGCCGCACGCCATGCCGAGGCCGTGTTCTCGGCATCGCAATCGTTCGAGGAATCGCTGGCCTACGGGCGCGAGCTCAAAGCGCGCGCACAGGCGCTCGGGCGCGGGCCCGATGCCGTGCAGGTGCTGGCCGGCACGCTCGGCATCACGCCGGACCGCCTGAAGCTGGACGAACGGCTGCCGCACAACCTCGCGTTGCCCGCCAACGGCAACGGCAACCACACCTTCTTCAACGCCACGCTGGCGCTGGCGCAGCGTCATGGCTACACCGTGCGCGAACTGATCCGCGAACTGGCAGGCGGCGGCGGCCACCGCGTGATCGTGGGCACACCCGAGCAGATTGCTGACGACATCGAGCGCTGGTTCCGTCACGGCGCGGCCGATGGCTTCAACCTGATGCCGGATGCGTTGCCCGACGGGCTGCGGGACTTTGTCGACGGCGTGGTGCCGATCCTGCAGCGGCGCGGCATTTTCCGCACGCAGTACGAAGGCAGCACGCTGCGCGAGCACCTGGGGCTGGCACGACCGCAAGGCCGGCAAAGCACACGCATAGCCGCCTGATATCCCTCAACAACCGATAAGCAATCATGGCTCAACGTAGCGGTTTCCTCAGCCTGGGCGCCTTTCTTTACCCCAGCGGCCACCATATCGCCGCCTGGCGCCATCCCGATGCCAAGGCCGACGCGGGCATCGACTTCAAGCATTACATTGCGCTCGCCCAGGCCGCCGAGGCAGCGAAGTTCGACCTGGTCTTCCTGGCCGACGGCGTAGGCACGCGCGGCGACGATGTCGAGTTCCTCAGCCGTACCGCGCACAGCTACCAGGCGCAGTTCGAGCCCATCACGCTGCTGTCCGCGCTGGCCGCGGTGACGCAGCGCATCGGCCTGGTCGGCACCGTCTCGACGAGCTTCAACGAGCCGTATCACGTGGCGCGCAAGTTCGCCTCCCTGGACCATATCTCGGGCGGGCGTGCCGGCTGGAACCTGGTCACCTCATCCAACGAGCACGAAGCGCGCAACTTCAACCGCGACCACCATTTCGCCCACGCCGAGCGCTACGAGCGCGCGGCGGAGTTCGCCGATGTGGTCACCGGGCTGTGGAACAGCTGGGAGGACGATGCCTTCCTGCGCGACAAGGCCAGCGGCCGCTACTATGAGCCTGCAAGGCGCCATGTGCTGGGCCACAAGGGGAAGCATTTCTCGGTGCAGGGGCCACTCAACGTGTCGCGCACGCCACAGGGCCATCCGGTCGTGGTGCAGGCCGGCTCCTCCGAAGCCGGCAAGGAACTGGCCGCGCGCACGGGCGAAGCCGTGTTCACGGCGCAGCAGACGGTGGAAGATGCCGTGGCGTTCTACGCCGACGTCAAGGGCCGGCTTGCCCGCTACGGGCGCGAGCCGGATGACCTGAAGATCCTGCCCGGCGTATTCCCGGTGGTGGGCCAGAGTGAAAGCGAAGCCAAAGAGAAATTCGAGCAACTGCAAGCGCTGATCGACCCGGTGGTCGGCCTGGCGCTGGTGTCTGGCCTGACGGGCGGCTTCGACCTGTCAGGCTATCCGCTCGACGGCCCGATTCCCGAGTTGCCCGAGACCAATGCCAGCAAGAGCCGCCAGCGCCTGATGATCGAGCTTGCGCGGCGCGAGAACCTGACCATCCGCCAGCTTTACCAGCGCGTTGCGGGTGCGCGCGGCCACTGGCAGGTGATCGGCACACCCAAGCAGATCGTCGACCAGCTCGAAGAGCGCTTCCGTCAATACGGCGCCGACGGCTACAACATCATGTCGCCGGTGCTGCCGGGCGGACTCACCGATTTCATCGCGCTGGTGCTGCCTGAGCTGCGCCGCCGCGGCCTGTTCCGCGCGGAGTACGAAGGCAGCACGCTGCGCGAGCACCTTGGGCTCAAGCGCCCCGTCCATCCAGCGGCTTGCGCCAGGCCCGCCGCCTCAACCCTTGCCGCTGCAGCATGACGACAACCTCTTCCTTCCCCGGCTCCGATCCCGATTTCCTCGCGCGCGAGACGCTGCGCCTGCTCGGCCCCGCGCCCGACAACTGGGTGCCGGACCACGCCGGCATCGACCACAACGTGGCCATCGTCGGTGGCGGCCAGAGCGGCAGCGCCTATGCCTTCGCGCTGCGCCGCGCGGGCATCGGCCGCGTGACGGTGCTCGACGCCGCGCCAGACGGTGCGCTGGCCGGCGTCTGGCGCACGCGCGCGCGCATGCGCAAGCTGCGCACGCCCAAGAACCTGGTCGGGCCGGAGCTCGGCCTGCCGACACTGGGCTTCCAGGCCTGGTATGAAGCACGGCACGGCGCCGAGGCCTATGCCGCCATCGACCGCATTGCGCGCCTGGACTGGGCCGATTACCTGGACTGGTACCGCAACTTCCTCGGCGTGCCGGTGCGCTACGCCACGCGCGTGGTACGCATCGAGCCCGTAAGCGGCGCCGCGCCGCAGCGCTTCCGGCTGCATCTTGAAGTAAACGGGCAAGCGCGCATCGAGACCGCACGCAAGGTCATCCTGGCCAATGGCGTGGCCGGCAATGGGGCTGCGTTCGTGCCCGCTGTGTTATCGCAGGCCGTGGCCGCCGGGCTGGCCGCGCATACGGCCGATGCCATCGACTTCGACGCGCTGCGCGGCAAGACGGTCGCCGTGCTCGGCGCGGCGGCCTCCGCCTTCGATGCCGCCGCCGTGGCGCTGGAATCCGGCGCGGCCGCCGTGCACCTGTTCGCGCGCCGCGACCATATCGCCGCCACGCCGGTATCGCGCGTGCGCGCCTACCCCGGCCTTTACGACAATTACCACGCCCTGCCCGATGCCACGCGCTGGGAGCAAGTCATCCGCTATCGGCGCGCCGGCTCCACGCCACCGGCCGACTCGGTGGAGCGGGTGCTAAAATTCCCGCAGTTCCATCTGCACCTGAGCACGTCGCTGTCCACCGCCGAGGTGGAGTCCGGGCGCATCGTCACCGAGGTGCAAGGGCAGACCCTGCGCTTCGACTTTGCGATTGCCGGCACGGGCTACCTGGTGGATCCGTCAGCGCGTGCGGAACTGGCCGGCATTGCGCCGCATATCCTGCGCTGGCGCGACCGCTACCAGCCCCCGGCCGATGCGCGCGACGACGAGCTCGCCGCGTCGCCCTATCTGGGCAGCGGCCTTGAGTATCTAGAGAAAACACCAGGTGCCGCGCCGTGGCTGCGCGATCTCCATGTACATAACCCCGCAGGTTTCGCCAGCGTCGGCGTGCCGCTGGGCGATGTGCCCAGCATGCGGCGCGATATTCCGGGCTCGGTCGCCCGCATCAGCCGGGATCTGCTGCTGGCGGACCTGGCGCTGCATGAGCAGCGGATTCGTGGGGACGTGCCGGCGGATTTTGGGGCGGAGTTCTATGCTGGCGCGGTCTGGAAGCCCGCGGGCGCTGCGCTCGCGGCGGCTTGAGGTGGCTTGAGGCCACTGGCAAGGCCTTTTAACCTGAACAGATCAAGCCAGAAATCTCGTCAGGATCCGATGTACTTGTAGTACAGAGCCAGTTTCCCGTTGTTTTCTGAAACTTCAATATGAAGAATAGCCTCACCGGGCCTGCCATTTTCAAAGAGCACGCACTCCATTCCTAGTGCCTTACCGTTGGTTTCATAGACATCAATGCATGGCCTTTTCTGCGTACGCGAATCAAAGGCCGCCTCCAGTGGCGCAATGGATAAGATTGCCCCCACATCGAAGTATTCATCAACGCACTCGAATATCTCTTCGGCCACTGCGCCGGAAATGCCAAACTTGTGCTGTAGCGCCTGTGCATCTCGCAGGCCAATGGTCTCGATAAATCGCTTCGCCTCGTCATAGGCCTGCTGCCTTGTTGGCGTTCGCATGGGTCGGCTCCGCGATGGCAAGACATCGAGGCGCAAATCTAGCACGACAAGGACCTAGCGTGAATTTTGCGGGGGGCCCCGTGGATAGGCAGTCCCCTGGACAGGCATTCCATCCAGGATAAGCAGAGAAAGAAAGCCGCAAGCTCAGGACAGGTCCGCCCCAAGCGCGGCAGTCACCCCCGCAGCCTTGCCGATCCGCCACGCAAATCCGCCGGGCCCTTCCGGGATGCCGGGATATGATCCGGGGCTATTGAGCAATTGCCGGATCTGGTGTACACATCGAGTTGCCCCACTTTCAGTGACATGTCCAGCGACACATCTGTATTGCTCGGGGCAGAGCAGGCCATTCTCCGTCCTTTGACGTGTGCGCGATGCCGGCCACACCGGGCTGCAGCGTGGTACCGCCATAGAGGTTGCCAATTTCCCCCGGGTCTCCTTCGTAGACACGATGCCTTTTACTACCCGCCGCGCCAATGGAACGCAGTCCGATCCGCCGCCTTGCCCGCATGCAGAGGCAACTGAGCCTCGTGCCGTTCGTCGTCATTCCGTTGGCGCTAATGCTGGCCGGCACGCTCTGCTGGGGCATATTCCGCGTCGTGGAGGATCAGCAAGAACGGATCGACATCCATTTTTCCGAACTCACTGGCTATATCCGGGAGCAGGAGGCCTTCCTGATACGCCTGCGGACGCGAGTCCGGAGCTTGCATCCCGATGATGAAACGGGTGATGTGAAGCTGCGGCGCATCGATTCGAGCGCCCATGGCGGCGTGAAGCTGTTCGAGGCGCGGGTGCCGCGCACGTCGGTCATGTTCAGCATTGCCTGCGCGAGCACGGCAGACTGTCCTGCGCCAGACAGCGCCGTGCTCCGGCTCGGTCCCTTTTTTTCCGATTACTACAGCACGTACTGGGCCGCATCCCAGCAGCCTGCGGCAGATGCCTTCCTGATCGCGGCGCATGCCGATGCCAGTGTCGGCATGCCGGCGTTGCGCTCCACGCCGGAGAACAGGCCGCAGGAGTACGGCGCGGTGCTCTCGATGGTCGCGCAGCATGCCGGCACGCACGCAGGCGAGCGCGACGTTGCATCGGGGGCTGTCAGCTGGCTGCGCGCCGATCCGGCGGCCGGGGGGGCAGGCAAGATGCTCGCCGTCCTGCCGCTCGACGCCGCGGCGGCCAGACCGCGAGCGACGGAATCCGGCAACGAGACGCTCTACGCTGCCGCGCTGCTGAGCCTGGATAGGATTGGCAATATTCGGGGTTCTCTGAAAACACCCGGCTACGACGATTTCTGGCTGGAAGACAAGGCCCGCACCACCTTTGCGGGCAAGACGCCGTTGCCCGCATCGAAGGCGGACGGCGTCACCTTTGCCACCGATGGACTGTACTTTCGGCTGAAAGACCCGAAAGGCGCGTGGCACGCGCTATACCGCATCAGCTACCCGACCTTTTTCCGCCACAACAAGGGTCTGCCGGTCCTCCTCGCACTGCTGGTGCTGCTCGGGCTAGGCGGCGCCTTGTCGTTCGTGCGCTGGTACAACCGGCGCGTGGTGTTGCCGGCGCGCCGGGCGCAGGAGCGGCTGGCGCAAGCCGACGCATTCTGCCACGCGCTTATAGAGACCGCGCCCGTGGCGCTGTGCATTTACAGCCGGGCGGACGGCGCGGCGCTGTTCGGCAACCATCTGGCAAAGCAATGGCTGAACCTGGCCCCGGACCTGGATACGCACCCGGACCTGCAGTGCGTTCTCGACAATCCGTCTCAGGCCACGCAAGTGCTTGCTGCCGCCCTGCCCGGCACCATCGGGGAAATCCGGGGCGATGGCAGCAGGCCGCTCTCCCTGGCTTTCGCGCCTGCCCGCTACCACGGTCAAGCGGTGCTGCTGTGCGCGTTTTCCGATATCAGCGCACGCAAGGAAACAGAACGCGGCCTGGCCAAGGGAGGGCAGGATGCCGACAGCGCGAGCGCGGCCAGGACCACCTTCCTGGCCTCGATGAGCCACGAAATCCGCACGCCGTTGTATGGCGTAATGGGCGCCTTGGAACTCCTGGAGCTCACCAGCCTTGGCAACGTGCAGGGGCAGTATGTCCAGACTATCCGCAACGCGTCGGAAGCACTGATGCAGATCATCAGCGACGTGCTGGATATCGCCAAGATCGAGGCGCGGCAGCTGTCAGTCGAGGCCGACGACTTCTGCCTGCTATCGCTGGTGGAGGCCACCATCAGCCGCCATGCCGCCAGTGCCGGGCAAAAGGGCCTGCTCCTGTACGCCTGCGTGGCGCCCGAGCTGCCTGAACGCCTGCGTGGCGATTCAGTCCGAATTCAGCAAATCCTGAACAATCTGCTGTGCAATGCCATTAGATCCACTGAATCCGGTCACGTGATTCTCCGCGTCCGGCAAGTTTCGGCAGATCGCGATGGCGTGACGCTGCGCTTCCAGGTAGTCGACACGGGGGTCGGGATCCCGCAGGAATGTCAAGCGGAACTCTTCACGCCGTTCCACCGGATCGACAGCAAACTGCATGCGGTAAGCGGCGCCGGATTGGGCTTGTCCATCTGCATGCGCCTGGCAACGTTGATGCATGGGGACATCCGGGTGGTCAGCGATCCGGGCCTGGGAAGCAGCTTTTCGCTGACGCTCCCCCTGTCGCATGCCGCGACGCAGGTACCATCGCAAGCGCCCGTGCTGACGGGAAAATCCGTCTACGTGCGATCCCCGAGCAAGGAGTTGACCGACAATGTGTGCGCATGGCTAAGGCGCTGGGGAGCCACCACCCACACCGCAGACGATGCCCCTGTCGATACCGCGCGGCCTGCGCATCTGCTGGACCTTCTCGTCGCCTACCCGGTTCCCGAGGGCTGGAGCGGGAATTACCTGTTTGCCGGCAACCCGCCCGCTGCCGCGCACGCTGCTGTGTCAGCGGGGCGTGGCAACCTGAGTGCGCACAGTGTGCAAGCGGTCGGCAGCGCTATCGCGCTGGCGGGGCCGGTTACATCCGCACCGGCCGACAGGCAGGCGGAACCTCTCGCCGCCGACGCACGGCTTCGGGTGCTCGTGGCCGAGGACAACGCTATCAATGGAATGATCCTCAAGGAGCAACTCGAACAGATCGGCTGCCTGGTTGCCCTGGTCCGCAATGGGGTGGATGCGCTGGCCCGATGGCACCCCGACCTGTTCGATGTCGTGATCACGGACATCAACATGCCAAGGGCAAATGGCTACGAGCTGGCCGAAGCGTTGAGGCAACAAGGCTACGCGGGTCCTATTGTGGGGATCACCGCCAACGCGATGCGCGAAGAGGAACAACGCTGCCTGGACGCAGGCATGACGTCCTGGCTGGCCAAGCCATTTGACGTCGGGGCGCTACGGGCCCATCTCCAGTTCATTCGCTCGCCTGCTGTCATACCGCATGCGGCGCACACTGTCCCGCGGGCGCCGGCCAGTCAAGATGAAGCCGGGTTCGTGCCGATCAGGTTCCGCAACTTATTCACCGAGACCATGCGAGACGATATCGCGGCGCTCAATCGAGCCATGGTGAATGCGTCCGCCGGCAGCGCCCTGGATACGTTGCATCGTATGCGCGGAGCGCTGGCTACCGTAAAATTGTTCAGCCTCGTGAAATACTGCGAATCCCTGGAGGAAGACATTCGCAGCGAAGGCCTCCAGAAAAAGCAGAAGGCCGGCATAACACTGGTTACCTCGCAGATCGAGGCCATTCTTGCCGAATTTTGACAATCGACCAGACGGAGACCTCTCTTTATCCGATTTTTGAACTCCATGAAAAAAACCAAAATCATCTTAGCGGACGATCATCCCCTGGTGCTCATGGGAATACGCGAAGTCATTGAACGGGACCTGCGTTTCGTGGTGGTTGATTCCGCCTCGGGTCCCTCGGACCTGATCGCCAAGATTCCCGTTGCCCGTCCGGATATCATCGTCACCGACTTTGCCATGCCTGGTGATTTGGTCTTCGGAGATGGCCTGAGGCTCATCGAGTACCTGGCCAGGACGTTTCCCGGCGTCAAGCTGCTGGTTCTGACAATGCTCACCAACCCGATCATCGTATCAGCGCTGTACGATGCCGGCGCGCACGGTGTGGTGCTCAAGGGCGATTCTCTCAACGACATCCTCGCCGCCCTGTTCGCGATCCGGAGTGGCCGCAGATACATTCCATCCTCCCTCCAGGAGACGCTTCGCGCGAGTTCGGGGGCGGACTCCATTGGCGAGCGAATCAAGATGCTGTCGCCCCGGGAATACGAAGTGCTTCGCCATTTCGTTGGCGGGGACTCGGTTCAGGATATCGCCAGGCACTTCAGCCGCAGTGTCAAGACCGTGAGTGGCCACAAGGTGTCAGCAATGCAAAAGCTCGGTGTCACAACCGACCAGCAACTCATTGCCTTCTGCATTGCTACCGACCTTTTTCAGTAGCAGGATGCCATGGGCACGCCCAGGCACCGGCATCGCGCAGGGCGGGGGCGCCCTGCCGCGCGAAAAAAAACCCAAGCGGCCTGCGAGGGTCGCTTGGGTGGGTAGAAGTCCGGACAAAGGGAGGGAATCCTCGCCGGAATCGGGGTTCGGCATCACCAGGGAGCGTTGATGCCGACGAAGTCAAGAATACTGAAGTCATCACGCTTCTACTACCAGACAATTCTGGTTTTGCAGCAACGTGTCGGCGTTGACAGCCAATGGGCGACCGGCTGGCGGCGGTGGCTGATCATCACCAGATCGTCGTCGGCTTGCACGAACTCATCTAATCAGACAGTCAACCCTATAGCCAATCAGAATTAATCGTTGCCACGGTTTTCCAACTTTTTTCGTTACGAACCAATTCGCGATTGACGAATTTAAATTTCGTGCGACCCGAAGCCCTAAGAAGAATAGCGTGAACCGGCGGCAACTCCGCCGGGGCCGGGCGCGGGAGAGGTTGGGCGAACCGGTCCGCGCCTCACTGCGATGCGTGGCTCACCTGCACCGCCCCCCGAGCAGTGCACGCGTCATTAAGCGCGGCGATAATCTCACTTCATTTATTTTTTCCAAAAACAAGAACTATCCTGTTCCGCTGCCTGGGAATTCTGGCGAACATCTGCTGAGGCACGCGATCCATACCGGGGCCGTGGAGGCCGCGATGCACTTTCACTTTCACGTAACCTCACGTAACCAAGCCATCGGAAGATCGTCTGCCGCCCGGCGGGCACGCTCCGCTGGGCGGCGAACCGGTTTTGCACAGATTCGTTGATCGGAGGGCATAGTTGTGCCAGTCAGAGTGCTTCTTGCGGATGACCGTTCCACATCGCAGAAAAAGATGCGCCAGGTGCTGGCGCTGATGGGTGACGTCGAGATCGTCGGAGAGCCTGTGGATTCCGCCGAACTGATGCAGTGGCTGAGCAGGGGCAGGACCAAGGCCGATGTCCTGCTCTGCGCCTTCTTTCGTCCGGGCGGGCGATTCAACGACAACATCGCATTGCTGGATCTTCTGCATGACACCTGCCCTCGCTTGCGGGTCGTGATCATCACGAGGGCAGCCAGCCCGTTGGTCCTGCGCGCCATGATCGTCTCGGGCGCCCATGGCCTGCTGCTGAGGAGCGACCCGGCAAGGGAGATCGCGGGCGCCCTGCGCGCTGTCGCGCGAGGGCGAATGTACATCGCCGAATCGGTGCGCAGGCGGATGGCTCACTCGCGCATGGCCGAGGCGCCGATCGACGTCTTTGCCAACGACTGCATCTCGGCGCGGGAGACCGAAGTGCTGCGCCGCTATACGCGCGGCATGACCATCGGTGAGATCGCCACGGCGCTGGGCCGCAGCATCAAGACCGTAAGCACGCAGCGCATTGCGGGCATGAAAAAACTCGGACTTGCAAACGACCGCGAGCTGTATGAGTACGCATTCGCATTTCGGTTTGCCCCCGCCAACGAGGATAAGGCTGCAAAGACAGTCAACTCCCTGCGCGGATAACGGCACTCCGGGGTCTAGCCAGCGGAATCGCGGGTGGTCAACGCCGACCACTGCTGGGATCGAAGATTGAGAATTGTCCGATAGGAAAGCCTTCCGATCGGCGGCATCATTCGACAATGCATTCCCATCGACTTCGTGCTGGGCGCGGTAGCGTCAACATATCGCCGCCCCGCGTCGCCGTTGTGATGCTATATCTTCTGGCCGCGGCCTTGCTGCTTTGCGCGGGCATGGCTGCGGTGTTGTACCTGGAGTCTCGATTCGAGAGGGAAATTTCCGCCTATCGGCGCCAGATGAATGCCGCGGCGTATAACGCGCAGGTTTTCCTCGGGCGACGTAGTTCGCTGCTGATCTCCCTGATCGACTCCATATCCGAAGGCAGCGGCAAGACGGTCCGGTTGCCGACAAGCGAGGCACATCACATCGAAGCGATTTCGCTCGCTATCGATCCGCAGGCCGGGAAGAGCTGGACCTTGTATGTGACCGAACGGGACAGGGACGCCATCGCGCGTTCAGGCGCCCATCTGGTCTACTGGACCGCCACCCGGTCCACCCAGGCGGGGCCGACCAGCGCCCGCCGTGGAATTCGCGAGACGCTCTCGCCCGAGGTGACGAACATGCTGGTTGCGCGGCACGCGCAATCGGCGGACGCCGGGTCGATCATCTGGGCCAGCGATCGTATTCATCACCGCCTGTACATGTTTGGCCGGGTCGATCCCGGTGAGAAGACGGCCGGCTGGCTCGGATTGGCGTTGGACAATGTCGAGCCGGGTCTCCTGCTGTCCAAGCCTGGCCTGAGCTATATGCTGCTGGACCGTCACGACAACGTTGTTCTCGAAAGCGCGGAAGATGCCGAATTAAGGCGCGATCTGGCAAGCATGACGCGCGAGGATGCGTTTCTTCGATACGGCATGGGCCCGATACCGAAGTACCTCACGCTCAGCAAGGCGGTTGGCGACGACGGCTGGCGTGTTGTCTATTTCATTCGTGCCAGCGCGCTGCTCAGGGCGTGCATGCCGGCTGTCCGGCTGGCGCTGGGGGGCTTCCTGTTGCTGATCATCGGCATGGGCATCGGCATCGTGTATATCAACCGGCACCAGTTGCTGCCGGCGCGGCGGCAGTTTGACAGCCTGATTGAAAGCGAAGCCTTCAGCCGCTCCATGATCGAGGCGGCACCGGTGGCATTGTGCGTGCTTCGCCGCCGCGACGGCAATGTGCCACTTGCCAACGGATTGGCGCGAAACTGGCTGGATCCCGACGTCTCGTGGCGCGAAGCCGCGCTGTCCAGGGACCGCCATCCGGGCAGCGGCCGCGAACTGGTACTGCATGACGGCCGCAGCGTCCATGTGTCTTTCGCGGCAGCGCGCTACCAGGGCGAAGACGTGGTGATCTGCGCGTTCAGCGACATCACGGCCCGCAAGGAATTGGAAGCGGCAACGCAGCTGGCCATGCAACGAGCGGAAGCCGCCAATGAGGCCAAGACCATTTTCCTGACCACCATGAGCCATGAGATTCGTACGCCGCTATACGGCATTCTGGGAACACTTGAGCTCCTGGCCTTGAGCGGCCCGTCAGGGCAGCAGCGGGAGTACATCAAGGCCATCGAAAGATCCTCGGATTCCCTGTTGCAGGTAGTGGATAACACGCTGGACATCTCGCGAATCGAAGCCGGGAGCCTGATGCTCGAACCAGCGGCCTTCTCTCCGCTCGACCTGACGGAGGACGTGCTTTGCGCGTACGCCGCACGCGCCGAGCGCAAGGGCCTGCTCATCTACGCCTGCATCGATGCGGACATTCCCGGGAGCCTGCATGGCGATGCGGTTCGCGTGCGCCAGATCCTGAACAACCTTCTGAGCAACGCCATCAAGTTCACGCAGATGGGCCGAGTGGTGCTGCGCGCGCGGATGGTGGCAACCCGGCCGGAAGGCGTCGAACTGATGTGGCAGGTGGCGGACACCGGCGTCGGCATCTCCGCGCAAAGCCAGGAGCGCATCTTCGAGTCGTACTATCAGGCAAGCGGTACCCGGCAGGCGACGGCCAGTTCGGGTCTCGGCCTGTCGATCTGCCATCGGCTTGCCCGGCTGATGGGCGGCACTATCCAGGTGGTCAGCGAGCCTGGGCTCGGAAGCCTTTTCTCGGCTACGCTGCCCTTCTCACCGTCCTTCTCACCGTCCTTCTCGCCGTCCTTCTCGCCGTCCTTCTCGCCGTCCTTCTCGCCGTCCATCGATGCGCCGGATATCGTGATGCCTCAACTACGGCCTGGCGTGGTGTACGTGCGCTCGGACGTGAGGGAGATCGCCACGCACCTGTGTGCCTGGCTACGCCGTTGGGGTGCCGTTGCACAGCCGTACTCCGAAACGCAGGGAGGCTTGCATCGGGACGAGATACTGATCGATGTGCTGCCATCCGCGCGCGGTGATGTGCCCTGGGCGGGGATCAGGATTGTGGCGATACCGTTTGGACCCGATCATCCGCAGAAGACCGGGAGCGGCTGGCAGGTGAACGGATATCGGGTACGAGCGATCGGCCTCGCGGTCCGGTTGGCGCAGAACGATGCTGGCCAAAGCTGCTGATCACGCCCGGGCGCCGACGGCTCGCGTATGGTCAGCTCGGCGTTGCCAGCCTGGTTCTGGACACCATGCTCAGGGGAAAGTGAAGGTGAATTCGGCGGAGCCTCCCGCATAACCGGCCCTCACCTCGGCGTCGCTACCGGTGCGGATGTACTGCGCCGACAGCGGAAGCTTCGCGGTCCTGCCCGGCTTGTCGAGCGTCATCTCGTACTTCCTGGCCGCGCCCGGATCGCCATAGGAGATGCGCTCCCGGCTGCCGTCCTCGCGCGTCATGATGATGCCGAACCCCTGGGCCAGGCTCTGCCCGCCCGGTGCGCTGAGCCGCAAGACCGTCTTGTCCGCATTGGGGGGCATGGCCTTGTCCCTGAAACTGATCGTGGGCCTGGCGTTGGCCGCGCAATTGCTCAGGGCGATTTCGAAATGCTTCGGCGGGGACGTGTCGTTGAGCCTCTTGAACCGATCAATGGGAATACGCCCCAGATCGACCGGAATGATCTGGTTGGCCACCACGTCGCATCTGTTCAGAATCGGGGGCGGAGGGCCGCCGCCAATGCCGACGATACCGGTGCTGTCGTAGGTAATGGACTGACGGCATCCCGGGCCCAAGGTGGGCACCTGGAACGTGCTGCCCAGGCTCACCCCCACCGACTTCAGAAAATCCGCTGCGTAGATCTTCACCTGGAGACCAGCCTCAACATTGGTCACCTTGATCTCGCCCGCGGGGAGCGCATTCGGGTCCTTGGTCAGCACCAGGTACTGTTTGTAGCTGGCGATGGTCATACCGGTCTCCGTCGACTGAATGGGGTTGTACAAGACGTCCATCTTCTCGACGGCAAGCGGGTCGAGCTCCTTGCGCAAGGTCCGGGTGACACCGTCCGACGATATCGCTTCCCACTTGAAGCCGATGCCGTCAATATTCGTCGGCGCAAGGCCATCCGCTCCGATGGGCGGCCCGAACCCCAATGTCCAGTGCGCGCCCGTGACCAGTTCGTGAGCGACCCCCGGCGAAACCGAACCGAAGGTGAAGGACGTCGTCAATGCGAACCGCCGCTCCATCAGGATCGTGCCGATGGCCGTACTGCTGGTCAGGGGATTGGTGACCGTCCACGGCTGGATCTCCTGCGGATTGGGGTGCGTGCAGTTGATGGCTATGCGGTTTTGAAATTGCGCCTGGGCGCTGCCGCTCGCCAGCCCCAGCCCCAGCCCCAGCATTAGCATTAGCATTGGCACGGCAAGGAACAGGCGTACCGATTGGC